>JACONC010000002.1 GCA_014323925.1 Chromatiales bacterium
GTAGTAGTGCAAGTCAGTCCATTAACTTAATCGAAGGTGGTGTCACCACGATTACGGTGGTGGTGACCGCCCAAGACAGCACGATAAACACCTACACGATAGCAGTGAACCGAGCAGCGAGTAGCGATGCTAGCTTGAGCGGTTTAGAGTTATCGGCAGGAATATTAACTCCACCCTTTGCGAGCAATCAGGCGACCTATAGCGTGTCGGTAGCCAATACGACGGCAACGATAACGGTGACCCCGACGGCAAATAATGCCAATGCAACTATCACAGTGGATAGCATAGAGGTGGCTAGTAGTAGTGCAAGTCAGTCCATTGCCTTAACCGAAGGCGATGTCACTGAGATTACGATTGTAGTGACCGCCCAAGACAACACGATAAACACCTACACGATAGCCGTGAACCGTGCGCCGAGTAGCGATGCGAGCTTGAGTGGTTTGGAGTTATCGGCAGGAACATTAACTCCACCTTTTGCGAGCAATCAGGCGACCTACAGCGTGTCGGTAGCCAATACGACGGCAACGATAACTGTGACCCCGACGGCGACTAATCGCAATGCAACTATCACAGTGGATAGTATAGAGGTGGTTAGTAGTAGTGCAAGTCAGTCCATTAACTTAATCGAAGGTGGTGTCACCACGATTACGGTGGTGGTGACCGCCCAAGACGACACTATGAATACTTACACGATAGCAGCGACCCGTGCGGCGAGTAGCGATGCGAGCTTGTCTGATTTAGCGGTGTCGTCAGGAGAATTAAGCGAACCCTTTATGAGCACAACACTGAACTATACAGTATCGGTAGAAAATGATATTGAGGAGCTAACGGTGACGCCAACGGCGACTAATACCAATGCAACTATCATAGTGGATGGTACAGGTGTGAACAGTGGTGATTCAAGCCAGCCTATTGCATTAGCCGAAGGTGAAGTCACCACGATTACGATAGAAGTGACTGCCCAAGCTGGCAACATAAATACTTACACGATAGCAGTGAACCGAGCATTGAGCGATGATGCAACTTTGAGTAGCCTGATACTAACAGATAGTGTAGGTGATACTCCGGTCATAGTAGCTCCAGAACCTTTTGACGCGAGAACATTTGACTACAATGCAGCAGTGCTGGATACAGTATCGACGGTTACAGTGATAGTATCGTCGACTAATGAGAATGCAGAGATTAGAGTGGGTAGTGATGAGGTTGAAAGTGGCATGATCTTTGATGTGGCATTGGGTGGTCCAGATTCTGCTACGCCTATAGAGATAGAAGTGACTGCGCAGGATAGAATGACGACTAGAACCTACACGATAACCGTGAATCGTGCTGAGCGGCCGGATGCAAATGATGCGACCCTGTTTAATTTAGCACTGGTGGCAAATGGCGATGCGGTAGATTTTGGCTTTGATAGCACAACACTGAACCATACAGTATCAGTTGGGAATGATATTGAGGAGCTAACCGTGATACCGACGGCGACTAATGGGAATGCAGCTATCAGGGTAAATAGTGGTGATGTAAGCCAGTCTATAGAGAGTGGTGATGCAAGTAATGCCATTCCATTAGCTGAAGGTGAAGTCACCACGATTACGGTCGTAGTGACCGCTCAAGACGGCAGCATGATGAATACTTATACGGTAGCAGTGAGCCGGGCTGCGAGTAGTGATGCGAGCTTGAGTGGCCTGGAGGTATCACCAGGAGAATTAAGCGAGACCTTTGCTAGCACAACACTGAACTATACAGTATCGGTAGAAAATGATATTGAGAGGCTAACGGTGACGCCAACAGCGACTAATGATAATGCAACTATCATGGTCAATGAGCGGCCAGTAGATAGTGGCACTACAAGTAATGCCATTGCACTAGCCGAAGGTGAAGTCACCACGATTACGGTCGTAGTGACCGCTCAAGACGGCACCGAAAATAGTTACACGATAGCAGTGACTCGTGCTCCGAGTAGTGATGCGAGCTTGAGTAGTCTGGAGGTATCGGCAGGCGAATTAGATCCGGAATTTAGTAGCACAACACTGAACTATACAGTATTGGTTGCTAATAGCATTGAGGAGCTAATGGTGACGGCAACGGCGACTAATGCCAATGCAACTATCACGGTGGATGGCACAGATGTGGACAGTGGTGATCCAAGCCAGCTTATTGAATTAGCCGAAGGTGAAGTCACCACGATTACGATCATAGTGACCGCCCAAGACGGCACGATGAGGGAATACACGATAGCAGTGACACGTGCGCCGAGTGCAGATGCAACTTTGAGTAGCCTGATGCTAACAGATAGTGTAGGTGATACTCCGGTTAGAGTAGCTCCAGAACCTTTTGACGCAGGAACATTTGACTACAATGCAGCAGTGCTGGATACAGTGTCGACGGTTACAGTGACAGTATCGGCGGCTAATGAGAATGCAGAGATTAGAGTGGGTAGTGATGAGGTTGAAAGTGGCATGAGCTTTGATGTAGCATTGGGTGATCCAGGTTCTGCTACGGATATAGAAATAGAAGTGACTGCGCAGGATGGGATGACGACTAGAACCTACACGATAACCGTGAATCGTGCTGAGCGGCCAGATGCAAATGATGCGACCCTGTTTGATTTAGCACTAATGCTAACGGACACTGACGGCACTAGGATTGAATTGTCTCCTGCTTTTGCGTCAACGAGAACTAGCTACAGCGCAGGCGTAGCCCATACAGTAGGTAATTTAGCAGTGACCCCGACGGCTCGCAATAGTAGTGCAACGATTGTAGTCAATAACACTAGTGTCAGTAGCGGTGATTCAACAGAGGTGCTGCTTGGAGATGTTGGCCAATCTACCGATATAGTTGTTACAGTAACCGCAGCCGATGGTAGCACGACGGCGAGTTATACGGTGACTGTGAGCCGAGCATTGAGCAACGATGCAACCTTAAGTAATTTAGCGGTATCGCCAGGCACACTAAGCGAGACCTTTGGTAGCACAACACTGAACTATACAGTATCGGTTGGAAATGATATTGAGGAGCTAACGGTGACGGCAACGGCGACTGATGATAATGCAACTATCATGGTAGATGATGAGGGAGTAGAGCGTGGCAGCACGATTAGTGCCATTACATTAACCGAAGGTGCTGTCACCACGATTACGGTCGTAGTGACCGCTCAAGATGGCACCGAAAATACTTACACGATAGCAGTGACTCGTGCGCCGAGTAGTGATGCGAGCTTAAGTAATTTAGAGATGTCTGCAGGCACATTAGTACCACCCTTTATGAGCGATACACCAGACTACAGAGTGTTGGTAGCCAATGCAACGGGAACGATAACGGTGACGCCGACGGCGAATCATCCGCAAGCAACAATCACAGTGAATGATGTGGCAGTAGCTAGTGGTAATGCAAGTAGCGCCATTGAATTAGCCGAAGGTGAAGTCACCACGATTACGGTAGTAGTGACTGCCCAAGACAGCACCGAAAATACTTACACGATAGCAGTGAGCCGAACTGCGAGTAGTGATGCGAGCTTGACTGATTTGGCGGTGTCGGCAGGCACATTAATGCCAGCCTTTGTGAGCGATACACGAGGCTACACAGTTGAGGTTGTGAATGCGACGGCAACGATAGCGGTGACGCCGACGGTGACTAATCGCAATGCAACAATCACAGTCAATGTTAATAATGTAAGTGTTGGTGATCCAAGGCAGCCTATTGATTTAGTTGAAGGTGGCGACACTATAATTACGATAGAAGTGACTGCGCAAGATAGAATGACGACAAATAGCTATGTGGTGACAGTGAGCCGAGCGGCGAGTAGTGATGCAACCTTAAAGACATTGACGGTGTCGGAAGGTACATTAATGCCGAATTTTGATAGCAGCACACTAACCTACACAGTGATGGTTGCCAATACGATAGACACGATAACGGTGACACCGACAGCAACTAATGAGAATGCAACTATCACAGTGAATAATGTGCCAGTAGATAGTGGTGATGCTTATACTGCCACTGACTTAACCGAAGGTGAAGTCACCACAATAACGATAGTAGTGACCGCCCAAGACACCACGACCAATACCTATACGATAGCAGTGAGCCGAGCGGCGAGCAGTGATGCAACCTTAGCTAACTTGGCGGTGTCGGAAGGAGAATTAAGCGAGCCCTTTATGAGCACGACACAGAACTATACGGTATCGGTTACTAGTAACATTGAGGAGCTAACTGTGACGCCGACAGCGACTGATCCAAGAGCAACTATCACGGTGATTGTTGATGAGACAGAGGTAGAGACAGTGGCTAGTGGCAATGCAAGTCAACCCATTGAATTAGCTGAAGGTGAAGTTACTACGATTACAATCGTAGTGACCGCCCCAGACGGCACGAGAAATCCCTATACAATAGCAGTGAGCCGAGATAGTCGTGATGCTATCCGTGTCCGAGTTAAGGTCTTCCTAGAAGGCCCGCTACGTTAAATCTGTAGCGACTAGAGCTAGGGAGTTTTAATCAAAAGATCAGACCTATTACACCCTCGCAGAATGTGTATACGGAAAGCTTCAATGGCAAGTTCCGAGATAGCTGTCTCCTCAGTATTGTTTTGTTCATTGAAAGATGTCAAGACTATTATTGAAAACTTGGTGTATTGATTAGATTATAAGAATCAGGCCATATAGCCTTACTAGGCTCACAACCACCTAGTGAATCTAAACACACCTGTATTTGCAGAGAAATTAGCATGAAAACTTTCTTTGAAGGCGGACCTAAAAAAGAGGAAAGGTCAAGGTCACTACTCAGTAAATAGATTATATTATAATGGCATCATGTAGTTTAGCTAACCATCCATCATTAGTATGCTATCGCTTTCAATAAAAAACCACACAGCTTAACGGAACTGCTATGAATGATTATAAAGAGCGGAAATATTTATCCTCAATAGAGGCGGCAAAATATATTGGTATTACAGTTCGTGCTTTGCATAATTTAGTAAAGCAAAAAAAAATCAAAAATATCGTTGCCTCTAGTGGGCAGAAACGTTTCAGACTACAAGACTTACAAAATTATAAAAGGGTAACCCTAAAAGAGAAAAAAACTCCACAAGAACAAATAGCAAAAGAAACCTCATTAATTATTAACGACACCACACATAAAATTTACATTAAAAGTTCAATGGATATGACTGAGTTGGATGATGATTCCATACACTTGATGGTGACTTCTCCTCCTTATTTTAATGCCAAGATGTATATGAGAAAATCCACCGAAGAGGATTTGGGAAATATCCATGATCTGAGTGAATGGTTTGAAAAAATCAGCTTGGTTTGGAGAGAAGTTTTTAGAGTGCTACAACATGGTAGGAAGGCATTTATTAATATTATGAACTTACCCATAAGAGTAGAAAACGGGTTTAGGACTTTAAATTTAGTAGGGCAAACGATAGAAGTGATGGAGGACATCGGCTTTATCTTTAAGCGAGATATTGTATGGCATAAGACTAATGGCGTGAAGGCTCATTTCGGAACTTATCCTTATCCAGGAGGAATTTTAATTAATAACATGCACGAATTTATCCTAGAGTTCAATAAGCCCGAAAAAAAGGGTCTTAGTAAATATGGTCATTTAACGACACAACAAAAAGAGAGCTCAAAACTGGACAAGGATTTTTGGTTAAGCATTAAAAACACTGATGTTTGGGAAATGAAGCCAGAAAAAAGCGGAGATAATCGAACCCATGTTGCTCCGTTTCCTTATGAGTTGCCTTACAGGATTATAAAAGCTTTTACATATGTAGGCGAAACCGTTCTAGATCCATTTGTGGGTAGTGGTACAACAACTAAATCCTCGGCGGACTTAAAAAGAAATAGCATAGGATATGAAATTGCCCCAGAGATTGCAACAGTAGCTATAAATAGCTTAAAAAATTATCAAAATAGGCTATTCGCATAAATAACAAAATGGAGTCGGATTCAAAGTTAGTATATGCTCAGTCTAGCGACATTAAATCTAGGACTTATTTGGAATATCGTAAAGATATGAAACGGAAAGCTATTGCAGAGCTTGAGATTTTACCCTGGCTAAGAAAAGAAATTAAAAAGGTCGATCAAAAAGCCCATGTTGAAAAACATGGGGGAGATAAATTTATGATGAAGAATAAGTTTGTGTCGAAATATAAATTAATTGAATACGAGTCGTGTACTAGAGGAGAACAAATACCATCAGCAGTGGGAAAATATATAACCCTGTTTAGGTATTTATAGAAACACATCCCGTTTATTCCCTACTTTCTTATCTTAAGCTTATGCTATTATTAGTTTATCCATAGAAGTATACTTATGATATGCAACCGCAAAATCTATACGCTTTATTTTTAGAACGGCTGAGCTTATCGGAGAATCGCTGTGCTTATTTGCAATGGCACACAAAGCACGATGCTTGGCGGGAGTATACCTGGCGAGATATTGCGGTGCGCGTGGGGCGATTGCAACACAGCTTTAAGTCGGAGGGTCTGGTGCCTGGGGATCGCGTTGCGATTATGTTGGCAAATGGCGTGGATTGGATCGTCTTTGATCAAGCAGCTTTGGGTTGTGGGTTAATTACCATCCCGCTCTATAACCATGATAACGCAGGCAATGTTGCACATATCTTAAAAGACTCGGCGGCTAAGCTCTTGTTTAGCGATAAAGTGCGTATTGAAAATCTGATACTAGATGACTTGCCTGAGTTGCAGCGTATAGTTTCGGTAGATAAATCGGTGGATACCGACCGCAGATGTGTATGTTTATCGGATTGGCAAAGCGACAACAATACCTTGCTTCCCGACCAGATAGACGATGGTGCGCTTGCCTCGATCATTTATACCTCAGGGACAACAGGTCCTCCTAAAGGCGTCATGTTATCCCATACTAATATTTTGCAAAATGCCGTTGCTGCAGCGTCTGTTGCAGATATAGGCGAAGACGATTTACTGTTATCTTTTCTGCCGCTATCCCACTCTTTCGAACGTACTGCCGGCTACTATATGACAATGCTAGTAGGCGCAAAAGTTGCTTTTTCTAGATCACTACAGCAGATCAGAGCAGATTTACAAGATATAAAGCCGACAGTATTGATTTCGGTGCCGCGCCTCTATGAGACAATATACGATCGCTTGCAAGCATCTTTGATGCAACGCCCTGCATGGGTACAAAAATTATTTCAATTAGCGGTCTCAATCGGTTGGTATCGTAGGTCATCTGCTTTCGCAAAGTTGATTACTGCACCGCTATGGCCAGTTTTTGAGGTACTTTTTGCTAGCAAGCTAAAGCAAGCTTTCGGTGGTCGCATGCGATTTACGATTAGTGGCGGAGCACCACTACCCGTTGCGTTGTCACGACTGTTCGCAGCATTAGGTGTAACGATCTATCAAGGCTATGGGTTGACCGAATCCTCTCCGGTGGTGTCAGTGAACTTCCCAGATCTGGTCGTTGGCAGCGTTGGCCAGCCGATACCCGGCGTAGAAGTTAAAATTGCCCAAAATGATGAGCTGCTGGTGCGCGGTAGCAATGTGATGCAGGGATACTGGCGTCTTGCTGAGAAAACTGCTGAAGTAATAGATGCCGACGGTTGGTTACATACTGGCGATCAAGCGCGTTTGGATAAAGCAGGGAATTTATATATCACCGGCAGAATTAAAGAGATTATCGTATTGAGCAACGGTGAGAAAATCGCACCGGCCGACATAGAGCAGGTGTTGGTACACGACCCATTATTTCAGCAAGCGATGGTTTACGGCGAAGGACATGCTTTCTTAATTGCATTGTTAGTGCTTGATAAGGAAGCTTTAGATTCTTATCTGCAAAAACATCCTACATTAAATCCCGACACCAAACTTTCATCGACACAGTTGCGGGTAGCACTGAGCAAGCATGTACATCAGTTGATGGATGACTTTCCGGCGTATGCTAAAATCCGTCGTGTTGTATGTTTGCTTGAACCATGGACGGTTGAGAACGGTTTGCTCACCCCGACTCTCAAACTAAAACGCGCTCGCGTTGTTGAACTTTATCAAGAGCAAATAAATCAAGCGTATGGGTAGACTGCTTATTAGTGCCACCCATAAATCGTCAGGCAAAACAATAATCAGTACAGCATTAGCAGCAATACTCAAAGCCCGTCGACTCAATCCTCGGCCTTATAAAAAGGGCCCCGACTACATAGACCCGCAGTGGTTATCTGCTGCAGCGGGATGTCCGTGTTACAACCTTGATTTCAATGTTCAATCAAAAGATGAAATAGTCGCAATGGTTGCTGACAAATCGCCAACTGGCTCATTCACCTTGATAGAGGCCAACAAAGGTCTGTATGACGGCGTCTCTGTAGACGGTAGCAACAGCAATGCGGCACTTACCAAACTGCTTCGTTGTCCGGTTTTACTGGTTGTCGACTGTGACGGCATGACCCGAGGTATCGCCCCATTACTATTGGGTTATAGCGACTTTGATCCAGAACTAACCATAGGTGGCGTGATACTAAACCGCGTAGGTGGAACACGGCATCAATCAAAACTTATCGCCGCAGTCGAGCAATATACCGATATACCAGTTATGGGTACCGTGATGAAAGACAAGACGCTGTTATTGCCTGAGCGACATTTAGGACTTATTCCAGCTAACGAGGCCTCCGATAAAATGCGATTTATAGAAGCTATTGCCGAGCGCATTGTTGCCCAGCTGGATATAGAAAAAATTATAGAGCTTGCTGCACTAACAGCACCTTTACCGAAAATCGCCAGCCGGCAGCGTGGACATCGCAAACCGACGGCTGACATCCGCATTGGTGTGTTCAAAGATGCGGCATTCGGCTTTTATTATCCAGACGACCTTGAAGCACTTGAACAGTTGGGAGCCGAATTGCTCTTTATTGATAGTCTAAGCGATGCTCGGCTACCAGCTACCGACGGTTTATTCATAGGGGGTGGATTTCCGGAAACACAAGCCGATGTGCTTGAAGCTAACCGACCTTTGCGGACTGCGGTTGCCGAAGCGATAGAAGGCGGAATACCCGTCTATGCCGAATGCGGTGGTTTAATGTATTTAACCCGTGGTATTCATTGGCAGGGCCGTCGTTTTGAGATGTGTGGCGTAATCGACGCTGACACTTATGTAGACAAAGTACCACAAGGCCGAGGTTATGTTGAATTGATAGCAGATAATACAATCAGCCGACGCCAACTGGGCGACAATGATCAGCCTGCTACTATTTATGCACACGAGTTCCATTATTCTCGTCTCATTGATATAAAAAGCGACTATCAAACCGCATATAAGGTTAACAGAGGGGTGGGGTTGGGAAACGGACGGGATGGCATCATCTACAAAAATCTGCTGGCTATGTATGCTCATCAGCGCAATGTTTGCGGAGATTGGGCACGAATTTTCAGCGATTTAGTTCGGCAACATAAAAAAACGCCCGCAACTGCTTTCGTATAATTTATAAACAAGTTGATGGGTAATTTGTAGTATACTACGACACTATGTTTGATATATTAACTGGCTATGGTTGGTGGCAGTTGGATTGGTGGCAATATGTAGCTATAGCATTAGCACTCACCCACCTTACGATTATCTGCGTCACGCTTTATTTACATCGCTCACAGGCACATCGTGCGGTCGATTTTCATCCCGCAGTAAACCATGTTATGCGGTTTTGGTTATGGCTGACGACTGGTATGAAGGCCAAGGAATGGGTTGCGGTGCACCGTAAGCACCACGCCAAATGCGAAGCCAAAGAAGACCCACACAGCCCGATTGTGAAAGGAATACATTCGGTACTGTGGCAAGGCACTGAGCTCTACTCTGAAGAAGCCACCCATACCGACACATTAAAGATATACGGGCGAGGTACACCCGACGATGCTATAGAGCGCAATTTATACAGTCGCTTCCCTAACACTGGTGTCGTATCATTATTTTTAATACACTTCGTGCTATTTGGTTTTTATGGCATCGCAATATGGGCAGTACAAATGCTATGGATACCGTTTTTCGCGGCCGGTGTTGTCAACGGTATTGGACACTTCAAGGGTTATAGAAACTATCCGACTGATGACTGTTCTACTAATTTCTCTAATCTGGGTATTCTGATAGGTGGAGAAGAGTTACACAATAACCATCACGCCTATCCTAGTTCGGCGAAATTATCGGCAAAGTGGTGGGAGTTTGATGTAGGCTGGCTATACATACGTATATTGCATTGCCTTAAACTTGCTACGGTGTTGCGTTTGGCACCAGTGCCTTCTCGTAATCACAAAGCCGATAAGAACTTAGATATAGATACTGCTAAAGCTATTTTTGAAAGCCGCCTGCATGTAACCTACGAATATGTCAACAGAGTATTAAAGCCAGTGTTGCATAGCGAACTTAGCAAAGCTGACGATGCTTATCATCAACTACTGACGCATGTCAAACTCATTTTACCTAAACCCGGAAATCAAGTAAGCGATAAAGAGCACGCAATGATGAAAGAAGTTTTATTAAAAAACGAAAATTTACAACTGGTTTGCGACTTTAAGAATCGCTTGCACGATATGCTGTATGTGATGAAGTACAAGGATTTTCACAGCCTGAAAGAAGAGTTAATAGAATGGTGCCGGCAAGCCGAGCAAAGTGGTGTCGAAACGCTCAGAGAATTTGCCAGTATGATGCAAGGCTATGCTCTAAAACCCTCCGTTGCGCAAATCCGCTTATAACCCCCGCTTGTAACCATTTCTGGGGTGGTTAATCTACAGGATGCTACTTAATCTTTGCCTCTTTATAGATTACATGTTTGCGGATAGTTGGATCGAATTTCTTTAGTTCAAGTTTTTTAGTACCGGCGGTTTTCTTATTTTTTGTCGCAGTATAAAAATGACCGCTACCAGCACTGGATACGAGTCTGATTTTCTCTCTCATTGTTAAAACTCCGTCTTATCGCTTTTCTATCTCGGCGAGCACCGCATCTATTCCTTTTTTATCAATCAGGCGTAAGCCCTTAGACGAAACCCGCAGGCGTATCCAGCACTTACGACTCTCAACCCAAAAACGATGGGTATGTAAATTGGGTCGAAAATGTCGCCGCGTTTTATTGTGCGCATGAGACACATTATTTCCACTCATAGGTTTTTTACCTGTTATTTGACAAATCCTTGACATCAAAGTTCTCCGCAAAGGGCGTATCATAGCATAAATAAAGATTTTTCATATGAAATTGTACGATGCCACGACAGGTATATTTAGATCTATACAGGACAAATCATGGAATGAAGTAGCGAAGCGTTATACTGGGAGATGAGAACCTAAACCTTCGCCATAAAATAGTGTGGCTTAGCTTAAACACATCTTGGCTTGCATTGATACCGTGTTTGTTGCAAACAAAATGCTAATCGGTCAAGCTTTTTTGCTTGAGTTGTCATAATAGTCTTATTTTTTAGATAAAGTCGCTATTTTATAAAAACTTTTGGTGTGTTAGCCAGTATGTCGATATGTATAATGCATACTGGCTATCTATTACTTAGAATAGATTTCCCTGCTGCTAGGGATACCTCTTTTGGGCAGGAAAATTCTATTCTGCGTAGTTTGATATGTACTTGCACATTATTCAGGTGTGAAAATTAGTTGCGGATCTTATTATTGGTTTATGCTATACAACCTTGGAGAGGTACCGAAGTGGTTATAACGGCACTGACTCGAAATCAGATGGTCGGCGAAAGTCGGCACGTGGGTTCGAATCCCACCCTCTCCATTGACAATCTTAGATTTTGAGAGAATTGCTCAGCAATACACACAATCATGAATTGAAATATATTAGTCCAGTATAGCAACAATGTTTTCCTATCGGTTATAATCTGTTTAACTTTTTTACTGCGGTATTGATCGTGATTAATCGGCTTTATTTTTTCGTAACACTAGCGCTCGGAATATCAGGGCTTTTATTTTTTGTACCTTCTGCAACTGCCGAATGTAATCGCAACGATGTTGAGTATTTCCTCAAAAAAGGATTTAGCCGAGAGCAAGTTACGGCTATTTGCGAGGTAGCGAAACCGCAACGATTCGGCGAATCTACACCCCAGAACCAAGAAGATTACGAGGCATATAACAAACAACTGGAAGCGCGTCTGCGCATTGAGCGTAAATTGCAAAAAGAGGAAGATGATATTTTGCTACTGAAAACTGCCATCGCTGGTGAAGATGTCAAAATAACTGCCGATTGGCTGGACTTTAAGAGTCCCTTTTGTATTGCTGCGGGTAATAACCCTGATGTAGAAGCAAGAGTTAGAGTGTGTCCTTTAGTGCTATATAGAATTTATTTCAAGGGCTTGCAGGTTAAAGAATATCAACGTAAATATGTGATATTCGGCAAGCGTGAGCTTGAAGTGGAGGGCACTATCAAGCGCAAACTTTTGAATGACTTGCGAGGTTATCCTCCTGGTATTAGGATGGAGCTGTTAGATGCCTATAAGGCGAATGTCCGTAAAGGCGGCACTTTTATTCCTATACGCAAGGATTACCCAATTAATAAAGTGCAACAAGTGTTGAGATCCTATGCGTTGCGCGCAGAGGAGTAGCCTTGCTTCAATATCGCACGATAACCGACGGAGCTTCCATCTCCGGCGGAATGTCAACGCCCATCATATCTAACACTGTGGGCGCAATGCTACTGATACTATAACCGCTTGCTAGCTTCGGTGATTTAGTAGCATTGACAATCAGACAAGGCACTGGATTCGTAGTATGCATGGTATTAGGTTGGCCGGTTGCAAGGTCTAACATTTCATCGCAGTTGCCATGATCTGCTGTGATCAGCACTTGCCAGCCGTGCTTCAGTGCAACATTTACAATTTCACCCAGTTGCTGGTCTACAGTTTCAACCGCTTTTATAATAGGATCAGGAACTGCGGTGTGACCGACCATATCCATGTTGGCAAAATTAACCACGACGAATGAATACTCAGGCATAGCAAGCGCTGATGACACCGCATCGGCAACCGCTGCCGCACTCATTTCCGGCATCAAATCGTAGGTGCTCACTTTAGGCGACGGCACCAGATAATGCTTTTCACCAGGTAGCGGCTCTTCTATGCCGCCGTTGAAGAAAAAAGTAATATGTGGGTATTTTTCGGTCTCAGCACAGTGAAATTGTTTTAATTGCAGATCGCTCAACACTTTAGCTAAAGTTACTTTAGGGCGTATTGGGTTATACGCAACGGCACAAGGTAGCTTGTGGTCTATTTCAGTCATTGTTGTAATATTAATGGCTTGGTAATCGTCTCTATCAAAGCTATCAAAATGCTTGCACGCCAGTGCTTTAATCAATTGTCGTGGCCGGTCATTTCTAAAATTAAAAAGTATAAGATGATCCTTTTCGTCTAAGGCCTTATGGCTATCTGAGTAGAATGGCTCGATGAATTCATCGCTATGACCCGTGGCATAGGCACTATCAATAGCATCGTCTACATTTCTCACCTGTCTACCCTGTGCTTTTGCAATGACCTGCCAAGCTGCCGCGGTTCTATCCCAGCGCGCGTCTCGATCCATTGCGTAATAGCGGCCGATAATGGTTGCGATCGCACCACCAGCTTGTTCAAGCGGAGCTTGTAGTTGTTGGATGAATTTATGTGCGCATTGTGGCGCGGTGTCGCGCCCATCAGTAATTACATGCACTATTGGTATGCAACCTGTTTTAGCAGCAAGTTCTATTAGCGCTAATAAGTGACGAATATGAGAATGTACCCCGCCGTCCGATACTAGGCCCAAGAGATGTATCGGGCGATTATTTTCCTTAGCGCGCTGCATTGCAGATAATAAAGTGTTATTCTTAAAGAAGCTACGGTCTTTGATAGCATTATCTATGCGCACTAAATCTTGTGGGATTACGCAGCCGCAGCCCATTGTTGTATGCCCTACTTCGGAGTTACCTATTTGTCCTGGCGGAAGCCCGACTGCAGGCCCCGACGCCTCCAGCAGAGTGTGCGGATATTCAGCGAATAATCTATCTAAATGTGGTGTTTTAGCAACCCACACGGCATTATTGTTAGTGTCGCTGCTGATGCCGTAGCCGTCTAAAATTACTAATAGGGTTTTATTTATTTTGGATTGCATAGCTTATTCCTTCACAGTGGTTCTTTAATGGAATCCGCTTCCTGCTCACTTTCTTTGGGAATAAATTTGGATATGAAAACACCAAGCTCAAACAGTAGCCACACTGGTATTGCCAATAACACTTGGGAGATCACATCAGGTGGTGTGAGCATCATTCCAACCACGAAAGCTCCGACGATAACATAAGGACGTTTGCGTATTAAATTTTCGGTGGTTGTGACACCGGTTTTAACCAGCATCAATGTAACAATCGGCACCTCAAATGCTGCACCGAAAGCGATAAAAATCTTTATTACAAAATCTAAATAACGATTAATGTCGGTCATCACTGAGATGCCTTCAGGAACTACGCTACTAAAAAATCCAAACATCAGTGGGAACACGACATAATAAGCAAAAATCATACCGGCATAGAAAAGTAATGTGCTAGATAATAATACCGGCAGTGCTAGACGCTTCTCTTGACGGTATAGCCCCGGCGAGACAAAAGCCCAGAATTGGTAAATCAACACCGGTATGGAAATGGTGACAGCGAGTAGTAAAACCAGTTTGAACGGCGCTAAGAAAGGCGAAGCAACTTCAATCGCAATCATCGTCCCACCTTGCGGTAGCTGTGCTACCAAGGGTGCAGAGAGAAAATTGTAGAGTGGGTTCGCAAAAGGAAACAGGGCGATAAAAACAAGCACTATGCAGGCAATCATCTTTAATAGCCTGCTTCTTAGCTCCACCAGATGCGATAACAGTGGTCGCTCTTTATCGGTCATGCTTGCTTTGCTACTTTTCCTTTTTGGTTGCTTCGGTAGTTCGCTTAGAATGAGGGTCGGTCGTGTTATCATCGTCAGTGTCGTGGGCTACGAAACGGCCTTCGTCAATCTGCTTTTCTACGGCTTTAGTCAAAGAATCGGTACTCATGAACTCTCGCTTAATATCACTGCCCGCTTGGTTTATCGTGTCTTGTGCGTCCGATAAAATTTTCTTAACTTCATTGGCACTCGCCTGCTCGGCAAACTCAGTCTTCAGCTGCGTCGTCAGCCTTTTAATGCGACTCATCCAACGACCGATAGTAGCAAGCAATTGCGGCAATCGTTCGGGTCCGACCACCAACAGTGCGATCAGCATAATAAGCGCTAACTCCCAGAAGCCGAAATCGGACATCTTTACTTAGTGGTCTTCTTTTTTAGGGGTGGGCGATGGTTTGTCGGTCATCGTCGACTTAGCAGGCTCTTCTTCCTTGACCGATTTCTTAAAGCTCTTAATAGCATCTCCCAGATCCGAACCTAAACTGCGTAGCTTTTTAGTGCCGAACAGTAAAATCACAATAATTAATATTAACAATATTTGTAAGGGTCCCCACGACATAATATTATCCTCAGTTAAAACATAAAAACATATATTACACTGCTAAGCGTAGTTTATCGATAAATTTATTTACCACGTTGCCTTTTTTCTTGATGTCCCGAAACCCCAAAACGTTTTGCTAACTCTTCTAATATCGCCTGTGAGGCTATGTTTTTAGACGCCAACAGCACCAAGCAATGAAACCACAAATCGGCTGTTTCGTGGATGATGTGATCACGGTCCTTGCCATCAGCAGCGGCAATCAGTTCCTCAGCTTCTTCTAAAATTTTATCAGCTATGCGGCGGTTTCCGCCAGCATACAAATTGGCGACATACGAATCGGCAGGGGTTGCCGATTTGCGCTCTTGCAGTACTTGGTCTAGATTTCTCAGAATATCTTTGCTAGCCATGATGATAGACTTAGGATCACGCAGTGATGCGTACTGCTACTCCGTGTGCTTGTAGATAATGCTTGGCTTGGGCAATAGAGTATTCTCTGAAATGAAAAATACTCGCTGCCAGAACTGCATCGGCTTTGCCTTCTTGCACGCCTTCCACTAAGTGTTTTAGTTCACCCACACCGCCAGACGCAACAACCGGAATATCAACGCACTCGCTAATACACCGCGTGAGTTCTAAATCAAAACCGAGCTTGGTTCCGTCTCTATCCATACTGGTGAGCAGGATTTCTCCGGCACCAGCGTGTGCCATTTGTTGTGCCCATTTCACCGCATCTACGCCAGTCGATTTACGCCCGCCGTGGGTGTATACTTCCCAGCGCATCTCATCATCGCAGCGTTTCGCATCTATTGCGACAACAACGCACTGCGACCCTACTTTAGATACTGCTTGGGTGACGAATTCAGGGTTTTCTATCGCCGTCGTATTAATAGCAATTTTGTCAGCACCAGCGCGATGTAGGTTGCGTATATCGTCAACGGTGCGCACACCGCCGCCTACCGTCATCGGAATAAAAACTTCAGCAGCTACTTTGGAGACTAAATCAATCATAATATCGCGGCGGTCGGAGCTTGCCATTATATCTAAAAAGGTAATTTCGTCAGCACCCTCTTCGTTGTAGCATCGGGCAACCTCGGCCGGATCGCCAGCGTCTTTGATGTCTACGAAGCGTACTCCTTTGACTACGCGACCTGCGGCGACATCCAAACACGGAATAATCCGTTTAGTCAGAGCCACCTTTTCGCGATTTATCAGTGGCAAAATGTTCCACTAGGCGATACGCTTCCGTTAAGTCTATCTTACCTTCATACAGCGAGCGACCTAGTATGATGCCTTGCATGCCTTCCTCGTCAGCGCTGCAGGCGTGCTCAATGTCGGCAAGTGCAGTAAAGCCACCAGCGGCAATAATCGGTATGTGCGTAGATGCGGCTAATTTCACTGAACTTTCTATATTGGGTCCTTGCATCATACCATCGCGGCTAGTATCAGTGTGCACGATTGCGACCACACCGTCGTTTTCAAAATGCTGTGCCAAATCTATGGGGTCGTGATGCGATACTTTAGACCAACCGTTGGTTGCGACTTTGCCGTCCTTGATGTCCAAGCCGACGATTATATGACCTGGAAACTCTAAACAGAGGTCTTTGATGATATGCGGTTGGCTTGCGGCACGGGTGCCGATGATTACATACTCTACGCCACAATTCAAATACTCCTGAACGGTATCTTCGTTGCGTATACCGCCACCGACTTGTATCGTTACATCAGGAAAAGCTGTGGCAATTTGTTCTACCACTTTCATATTGTGTGGTTTGCCGTCAAACGCACCGTCTAAATCAATAATATGCAGCCGTTCTGCTTTTTGGGAAATCCAACGCTGCGCGACTGTGAGAGGGTTATCAGAGAAAATAGTCTCTTTCTCCTTAATACCTTGACGTAGCCGGACACATTTACCGCCTTTAATGTCTATTGCTGGGATGAGTAACATATTATTATCTAATTATATGCATGTCCGTGGCTATTATAACCATTAAACGGTTCCGTTCCAACAGCCGAAGTTCTGCAATAGTTGCAAGCCGCACGCAGCACTTTTCTCAGGATGGAACTGTACGGCAAAAATATATCCCGATGCCACCGCACAGCTAAAAGTAATTCCGTAATCAGTACATCCGGCCTGCCATCGGCGGTTGGCAGGTACGCCATAGTAGCTATGCACGAAATAAAAGTATTCGTCATCGTTAATACGATGCCACAATGGATGGGTTGCTGTTTGTTTTACATTATTCCAACCCATGTGTGGAGTTTTGTGTCCGTTTTTCACTGCTACGGTGGTGTTTAGATGCTGCACTTGCCCTTGTATCAAGCCCAAGCAGGCGGTGCCGCCGTTCTCTTCGCTATAGTCGAACAAGACCTGTAAACCCAGGCAAATACCTAAAAACGGTTTTTGCATTGCCGCCGTCATTAGCGGCTCAGCCAAACCTTTGCGTGTAATTGCTGCCATACAATCCTTGGCAGCACCCTGACCGGGAAAAACCACCTTGTCGGCGTCTCCGATAACCGCTGCATCGTCAGTGATAGCAATACGAGGGGTACCGTCAACTGCGTGTGCGAGTGCTTGCTCAACTGAGTATAGATTTCCTATACCACAATCTACAATAGCGATTAACATATCTATATCCGCATTACTACAGTAATAAGCATCGGGCAACCGAAGCCGATCCGTATGCCTATAAATCGTTTCTATCTATAGCTTTCCTTTAGTGGAGGGGAGTTTCTCTGCCATCCGCGCATCCATTGCCACTGCAGTTCGGCAAGCTCTAGCAAAAGCCTTAAATAAGGTCTCAGCAATATGATGGGCATTGGAACCACTGATATTATCTAAATGCATAGTAGCCTGTGCATGATTGACGAAGCCCTGGAAAAACTCGTGTATTAAATCGACATCAAACTCGCCGATACGCGCCCGTGGATAATTTACCCGATAGCTAAGCCCAGGACGACCTGAAAAATCTATCACCACCCGCGACAATGCTTCGTCTAGCGGCACATATGCCGAACCGTAGCGATAGATGCCTTTTTTATCACCCAACGCCTGATTAAAACATTGCCCTAGCGTAATGCCGATATCCTCAACCGTGTGATGGAAATCCACTTCAAGGTCACCACGCGCCTTAATGTCTAAATCAAAACAACCGTGCTTTCTCAGCTGATCAAGCATGTGCGCTAAAAATGGGATATCTATATCGCTGGTACCTCCCCCAGCACCATCAATATTCAATATTATTTCTATTGTGGTCTCTGCGGTTTCCCTAGAAATGCGGGCAACTCGTTTACTCATACCATTATCATATAATCGTTTAATAGGAACTATTATATATTGTATAGTGTCAGAACAGGTATAGTTAGATCCGAATTATTCCTTTTTTTGACCTTCCCCTTTTTTAGGTCCATTTTCAAAGAGAGTTTTCATGCTAATTCCACTAACTTTAATGTCTAGATCTTACTATTGATGTTATAGTTTCGCGTGTTCACAAACATAAGAAAACAACTCCGAGTCGATACTTTCCACCATCGCCTTAAGCACCCAGCCTATACAGGTCATATTCTTTTGTGTTTTTACATTATAGGATAGTTCTTTCCTTATGCCTTATTTCAATATGAGGTGGTACTTCTTCTTTTCCCAAAATTGCTTTTTTCCAAGCACTCTGCCTCCTGTACTCTCTCATTAGTTCAACTTGAGGCGAAGGAGGATAATTAGTAATACTTTTAGAGAACCTTGCACTTCTTTCATCTGTACTAAAAATTTTGATAGACGGATTGAAAAACCTTACGATGTCTATAAAGAACGAACCTATAGTATAAATCATCTCAGTTTTTGCTAATGTTAATACATCTATGATGGCATCTCGTTTTTGTTGGTCTCCAGCATAAGGTGCATGTCTATGCAAAGATCTAAAAGAGTCGGACCGTGTTATGTCCCTACTAATGACTCGGCCGGGAAATTCATGGTGGATAACTTTGATGAATTCTATATTATCCGAGCAAGCAAAGATACCATAACTACTATCTAGTACCTTTTTCAAATACTCAATATAATCCTCTATTTTTACCACTCTCTTTTCTATAAGAACATCGGATAGGCGATAGTGAACTCCGATGTATTTCTGTTGTTTTGCATTTGCATGCCACCATTGCTCGGCTTGCAACCGTAGATCTTCCTTGATAGAAAGCTGGGTAAGAACATTATATCCGTATTCGCTCGATATTCTTGCTTTTGCAAAGGCTTCCCATAATCTCGGCAATCTGCCGAATTTATAGTAGCGTAAACCTACCAAAGGCTTTTCCAGCTGCATAAATTTCTCGTTTTGACACTCGTTAGAATAAGCTAGGATAGAATTTTCAAAAAAGTTAATGTTGCCGGCAATATAAGTATCAGGAAAAGTAAACTTAATATTAAGATTTAGCTTTTCACAAAGCCATGCTACACCAATTATTCTAGGAAAATAGCTCCCTAGCGCGGGAGGATCTATTTCTACATAAGCATAATTGGCTAAGTGTGTCTTGCGGTGTTTTTTATATTGATTAAAGAAATCTGCATACAAAACATAATATGTGATTTTGAGACGTTTATAAACCTGACGACTGCACTCCTTCAGGTTTGTCATTCTTTGACTTAGACGGACGAGGCGATTAGGAATTAAAATCAACATACTGCCGGCTAGTGCTCTGATAAGTTGAGCCTTAGTAATACCGCTACAATGAGGAAATACACTCAAAAGAGCATAGGCGACTATGGCTCTGGCTTTTAGTATATGGCAAAAGTCAAGTTTATTCTTGAGTAGCTTATTCATTTATGGCAATCGTTAAGATAGGAAATTATCATCTATTTTACATAACTAGATTGGTTTTTCACCTCTAGACGAGCAAATTTTTAGTTCAGGTTTAACATCAGTGTGTCACCTCTGGCTTCCCAGGCATTGCATATGCCCAAGCGTTTAGCTTACAGTAAATAAGCCGAATCTAAATATACCTGAACTTACAATAACGAGATTATCATTGAATACTATCCGTTTAGCTGTTATATTTATCCATTATTTTTCACTATTTAGTATATAAGGAGGATGACACGATGAGTGAAGCAAGTTTATACGAGCGTTTGGGAGGCCCAGACAAGATTCGCGAAATTTGCACAGATATATATGACAATCACGCAAGCAATCCGAAAATTATGAGTCGCTTTGTCGATAGTAATCGTGACGAAGTTATTCAAAAAGTCTGGGAATTTTTTTGTTCCGGCATCGGCGGTCCGCAGACATATAGCGGTCAGGATATGGTTGCAGCACACCGTGGTATGAATATAGCTACCAGTGAGTTTGTCGAAGTCTGCGACGATGTGCTGGCTGCACTGGACAAGCATAATGTCGGGCAGAAAGAGAAAGACGAAGTGTTATGCATTTTGTACTCTATGAAGTCCGATATTGTCGGTGGCTAAAATCTACTTAGGATGCCCTCACCTAAAATATTGTTTTGTCGTATAGTTAAAAACCATACCGACTACCTATAAAGGGCAGCTAGGGTGTTTAGGCAAAGATAAGGAAGGGCAGGCCCACGATATCCTTAGCTTTTGGCAGTTGCTGTAGGATTTTCTAATAGACTAAATCAAGGTGATACAAATAAGTTGGAGTTTACTAGCAACGGACAGTCGTATGTATTACATAAGGTATTCATGTCAAATCATAGTATTGAACTTTTAGTTCAGTGTTTACATTGGTGTGTTACCTCTGGCTTGCTAGGCATTGCATATGTCCAAGCATTTAGCTTACAGTAAATAAGTCGAATCTAAATGTACCTGCACTTACATTCTTAATTAAGCACTTGCGTAATTATTTATTTAGGGCATAATAGCGATTTTAGCGGTACCTCACCGTGTTTAATTAAAACAATTTTATAAGGATTTTAAATATGCCAGGACGTAATTTTCTTTTTGTGCCGGGTCCCACAAACATCCCGCAATCCATACAAAATGCGATGAATATCGCACAGCAAGATCATCGGCGACCCGATTTTGCAAAATTAACAAAGCCTCTGTTTAAGGGATTGAACGAGGTGTTTAGGACCAAGACCGGTCGTTCTTTTATCTTTCCTGCGACTGGCACGGCAGGTTGGGAAGTTGCATTGAGTAACACGCTGTCACCGGGTGATAAGGTGCTGACCTCTCGTTTCGGACAATTTAGTCATCTTTGGTGGGATCTTGCTGTGCGAATTGGTCTAGATGTGGAAACCATAGATGTGCCGTGGGGTGAAGGGGTTCCGGTAGAAAAGTTTAAGAATCGTTTAGAGAAAGATACCAAGCATGAAATTAAAGCGGTGCTGACCTGCCATAATGAGACAGCAACTGGAGTTACCTCAGATATCGCTGCGCTACGAAAGGCAATGAATCAAATTAAGCATCCTGCGATGTTGTTTGTTGATGGTGTGAGTTCTATTGCCAGCATAGATTTCCGTATGGATGAGTGGGGTGTTGATGTTGCAGTCAGCGGTTCTCAAAAAGGATTTATGCTACCGGCCGGCATGGCTCTGGTTTGTTTTAGCAGAAAAGCACTGCGCGCAAGGTTGACCGCAAAATGTTCACGTTGCTTTTTAGATATACAAGATCATATCAATTCCAACGGCGATGGATTTTTTCCATATACGCCTTCGGTGCCTATGTTGTACGGGTTGCGTGAATCCCTGCGATTAATCTCTGAGGAAGGTTTGAACCAAATTATTAAGCGGCATCATCGCCTTGCCGAAGGCGTGCGAGCTGCAGTTAAAGCGTGGGGCTTAAAGTTAGTTGCCAAATCACCGAAATGGTATTCGGATACGGTCACGGCTATTTATACACCGCCGCGCTACGATGCTCGAGATGTAATAGAAATCGCTTATTACCGCTACAACATCTCTTTAGGTGCTGGTTTGTCAGTACTGGCAGGCAAGGCTTTTCGCATTGGACACTTAGGAGATCACAACGAAACCTCTATTTTGGGTGTGATTGCCGGTGTCGAGATGGCACTGCGCGACGCTGGTGTGCCTATTACCGCAGGTAAAGGGGTGGCAGCGGCGAGCGAATACTTCCGCCGAACTGCACCGCCATTGAAAGTTACACTAACAACAGCGAAACTCAAAAAGAGTCCTGCTAAGAAAAAGAAAGGTCGTAGTGCAGGCATCGTTCGTCGTTAGGTCGGAGTCGTTATGAGTCATACACATTTTGAGCCGGTTCGCAGACGAGTTCAACGCAGTGAGCTCGCAGTGCCGGGTTCTAATCCTAAAATGATAGAAAAAGCATTGAACTGTGATGCCGACTATGTGTTCTTGGACTTGGAGGATGCGGTTGCTCCAAGCGATAAAGTACAAGCGCGCCAAAATGTTATAGCAGCACTCAACGATCTTGACTGGCAAGGTGCTGGCAAGACTGTCTCAGTGCGCATTAACGGACTGGATACCCATTATATGTATCGTGATGTAGTGGATGTGATAGAGCAGGCTGGTTCTAAATTAGACACCCTATTGGTGCCAAAAGTTGGCGTGCCGGCTGACCTTTATACGGTAGATGTTATGTTGACACAAATCGAAAAAGCTAAGCGTATCAGTCATCGTATAGGTTTGGAGGCTTTGATTGAAACGGCACTGGGAATGGCGTGCGTTGAGCAAATCGCAGCTTCTTCTGGTGGCCGTCTTGAAGCTATGCATTTCGGGGTTGCCGATTATGCTGCTAGCAACCGGGCACGCACGGTGAACATTGGCGGTTTGAATCCAAACTATCCGGGCGACCAGTGGCACGCTGCGATTACTCGTATGACGGTTGCTTGTAGAGCCTACGGGTTGCGTGCTATAGACGGACCTTTCGGGGATTTCAAGGATGCCGATAGTTATGTAATGGCGGCTAAACGAGCCGCAGCGTTGGGTATTGAAGGTAAGTGGGCAATACATCCCTCGCAGATAGAGCTGGCAAATCAGGTTTTTTCACCATTAGAAGTAGAAGTGGATAAGGCCCGTCGTATACTGGAAGAATTAGATAAAGCTGCAAAAGAGGGGCGCGGTGCAGCATCTTTGGATGGTAAGATGATAGATGCAGCTTCGGCGCGCATGGCAGAGAACATCGTTGGTATTGCCGAGGCTATTTCTGCTAAAGAGAGTAAAACCTAAAACGCATAAAAGGAATTACGATGAACCTTCACGAATATCAAGCTAAAGAGATTTTACATAAGAGCGGAATTAAAATTGCTAATGCGAAGCTCGCCTACAGCCCTGATCAAGCAGTCAGTTGCTATAGAGAAATAGGCACACCTACTTGTGCGGTTAAGGCTCAAGTTCACTCTGGCGCGCGAGGTAAAGCGGGCGGCATTAAGATATGTTCCAGCGAGGAAGAAATACGCAAATACTCTAATAGCATTTTAGGCACTTCTTTAGTTACCCATCAGACTGGTTCGCAAGGAAAGATTGTTGAGAAAATCTATATAGAAGAAGGCACCGACATTGGGCGCGAACTCTATCTGGCCTTTGTGTTAGACCGTGCAACTGAGCGTATTGTTGCGATTGCATCGGCGGTCGGCGGCATGGATATAGAAGAGCTTGCAGAAAGTCAACCGCAGGCGATTATTCGTCTGCCGATAGACCCAGCGGTAGGTATGCAGCCTTTTCAAGCACGCGAATTGGCATTCGCACTAGATATCCCGAAGACACTTCTTAAAGATGCCGTTTATCTGATAATTAAATGCTATCAAACATTTGAGCAGAGCGATGCGAATTTACTCGAGATCAATCCTCTGGTTATCACTAAATCCGAGGATAAATTAGTCCCCTTAGATGCAAAGCTTGCGATTGACGATAATGCGTTGTTCAAGCATCCGGAGATTGCTCAAATGCGCGATAAGTCGCAAGAAGATCATCGTGAAACTAATGCGTCGGAACACGATTTGAGTTATGTCGGTTTGGATGGCAATATCGGTTGTATGATTAACGGGGCAGGACTTGCAATGGCAACGATGGATATGATTAAACACGCCGGTGGCGAACCGGCAAACTTTTTAGACATAGGTGGTGGTGCTTCTCCCGAACGCGTGGCTAAGGCTTTTGAATTGGTCTTGGAAGACAAAAATGTCAAATCTATGCTGGTTAATATCTATGCTGGCATCAATCGTTGCGATTGGATTGCAGAAGGTTTGATTAAAGCGATACAATCTATAGAACTCCGCGTGCCTCTGATAGCACGCTTATCTGGCACTAATGTAGAACAGGGACAAAAAATGTTGAAGGAAAGCGGTTTGCCTATTACTTCCACTCACACTTTGGGAGAAGCTGCGGAGAAAGCGGTTGCTGCTGCCCAAACTTAAGCAACAAGTAACATGGCAATATTAATAGACGAAACTACTAAAGTAATAGTGCAGGGAATCACCGGCCGTATAGGTAGTTTTCATGCAAAAGAGATGATTGCATACGGAACCAATGTAGTAGGTGGCGTTACACCCGGTAAGGGTGGCACCCAACACTTAGACTTGCCGGTTTTTGACACCGTTAAGCAAGCAGTCGAGCAAACTGCTGCTGAAGCCAGCGTTTTATTCGTTCCTGCCGCTGCTGCTGCCGACTCGTTAATGGAAGCGGCTGATGGTGGCATTAAATATGCGGTCGCAATTACTGACGGTATTCCGGCACTGGATATGATGCGCGTTAAGCGCTTCATGCGCCGTTATAAGGAGCGTAGCAAAATGATACTGACCGGGCCGAATTGTGCGGGCACGATCAGTCCGGGCAAAGCAATGATGGGTATTATGCCTGGTCATATTTATACTGCAGGTGATGTCGGTGTGGTTGCCCGTTCTGGCACGCTTGGCTACGAAGCCGCTTCACAGATGAAGGCTGAAGGCATTGGTATAACAACTAGTGTCGGCATAGGTGGCGATCCGATAAATGGTAGTTCGCATCGTGACATACTCGAAATGTTTGAGGCAGATCCGGCAACGAAGGCGGTCATGATGATCGGAGAAATCGGCGGGCCGCAGGAAGCGGAGGCTGCCGAGTTTATCAAATCTAAAATGACCAAACCAGTGGTTGCCTATATTGCCGGCATGACTGCGCCCAAAGGACGGCGTATGGGGCACGCCGGTGCTATAGTATCGGGCAAAGGAGAGAGTGCTGCCGAGAAAGTTGAAATTCTAAAAGCGGCTGGGGTGACGATTGCTCCCAATCCATCCGAACTTGGCTCGACGATGTTAGCAGTTATGAAGACTATTAATTAAAGGCAGACTATGAGCAAAACTATAATCGTCACTCGACGTTGGCCGGAAGCTGTAGAGCAAGAACTTAAAACAATGTGCGACGATGTTCGTCTAAACGAAAACGATCATCCCATGTCCAAAGATGAACTCAAAGAAGCATTGGCCAGTGCTGAATGTGTCTTGCCCACTGTTACTGATCCCATTGATGCCGAAGTGCTTGGTATAGATAATATGCAATGCCGTTTCCTTGGTAATTTCGGGGTGGGTTTTAACCATATAGATTTAGATGCAGCTAAGCAGGCTGGCATCGCAGTTAGCAACACGCCTGAAGTATTAACCGATTGTACTGCTGATATTGCAATGGTTTTGATGCTGATGGTTGCTCGCCGTACTGGTGAAGGTGAGCGTCATCTGCGTGCTGGAGAATGGAGTGGTTGGCGTCCTACCCATATGATGGGGACTAAAGTGACTGGTAAGACCTTAGGTTTAGTTGGCTTTGGCCGCATCGCGCAAGCGATGGCTAAAAAGGCGCATCACGGCTTTGGTATGAATATATTGTTTAGCGACCCCGCACTGGATCGTATTCCGCAGGAAGCGATTGACGCAGTATCGGCAACCCCGTGCCATTCGGTTGAGGAACTGATGAGCAGTGCCGATTTTATTTCTTTACACTGCCCAGGTGGCAAAGCTACCTATCATCTAGTCAATGCTGAGCGCCTAGCGTTGATGAAATCGTCTGCCTTTATTATCAATACTGCACGAGGTGATGTGATAGATAATCAAGCTCTGATAGATGCACTGAAGCAGCGAATTATTGCTGGTGCTGGATTGGATGTTTATGAAGGCGAACCAGAACTAGACCGCGGATTTTTAAATCTGGAAAATGTTGTTTTGCTGCCGCATCTCGGCAGTGCCTCCCAAGAGACGCGCACTGCAATGGGACAGCGCGTATTACAGAACCTTAAAGCTTATCTAGCAGGACAACCGTTGCCTGATAGGGTGGTCTGATTTGCCCGCTAGTGGCGGGTGCATAAGTTAAGCTAAGACTCATAGTCGTTATACCTTCCTTTATTTGCTTGTGGGGACTCACAGTTTATTGAGTGCACTCCATGCCCGATAGTCCGGTTTGACAGCAAGACTCTTCTCGAAGTACTCTTTTGCTATGTCTAGTTGGTCATTGCTGTTATGCAGTCTAGCAAGGCAAAGTAACAGTTCGGGATGGTCGGGTTGCCGTGTAAGCCATCGCTCAGCACGCTGAATTCTGTGCTCTACGCCGATATCGGATAGCAACCCGTATTGTTCTATTGCACTGCTACTGCAGTCTTTCTCAATCATTTTCTCTAGATAACGCTCTGCTTCTTTTATGTCACCTAGTTGCACCAATGAGGAGGTATACGGCACCAGTAATTTTTCTTTTATTTCTTTACTTGCTAGTTGCCATACTCGATGAAATCGTTGCCGGTCTTTTTGTTCAGCGTATTGCTTCAATAATGCAGTTATGATTTGCATTCTAATTTGCTGTTGTCTGTGGGGTGTGTCGTATAAAGCCTTGTCCAAGTTTTGCAACGCCCGTTCTGCGAAGTGCCAGGTTTGTGTTTTATCGCATAGTTTTATCAACATTCTGACAGCGCGTAAGTTGTTTGTTTTTTTGTCAATGATATCGTTGATGCGGAAAGCAGCATTTGCCGGAGTTTCGTCACCAATAGCAATATCGGCGGTGATTATATCGGCGGCATCGTTTTTGCCGTGAGATACACCACTCAGCATAATCGCTTTACGAGCGGCTTTAGTATTGTTATTCAATAAAGCCGCATCGGTTGCAAACAGACTGGCAATTAATTGCAAGTGCGGTGATTGTGCGGCCTCCATAAGCAGTTGGTTGGCTTGAGCATAATCGCCCTGCAGGTATAGTTGTAGTCCTTCGTGGAATAGCTGTTGCTCTTTTTCGGTTTGGCGACGATGGTATGTGTGACTTAGGTAGGCAGGTAGTTTGAATAACCCAGTAATCAGTTTAGTTACACTGTTGGCTATTAAAATTAACACGGTGAGTAGTACGATAAAAAGGTAGAGGTTAATCGCGAGGTTTGGATAACCGTCGAGTTTAAGCACAATCTCGCCTGGGTAAATCAGCGAAAGCACTAATATGGTTATTAGTACCACGGATGCGAATATCAATACGAGTCTTTTTTTCATGGTTGTATTTTCGGTAATTGCCAGATAATTTTCAGCGACAGCAAATCTTCTACTTGCTCTCGCCTGATCGACGGTTGCGGCATTGTATCTATTATTTTAAGTGTATCTTTTAATGAAATATAGAATTGTTCTTGTTCGTTTAGCAACACTGCGCTACGGGTGCTAATCAACAGCTTGAGCAATAATTGGTTATTTTTATAATGATTATCAGTGCGCTCTATTCTAAGCAAACTCTTCCCCACATCGTATACTTTTTCAGGCCATTCTTTTATTCGACTATCATTTCCTTGATAGAGATTGGTGTTTGCATTGGTCGGCGATTCAGACATAGCTCCCAGTTGCGTTTCTATATCGGCTATTAAAGGTGCCAAAAGCACTAGCGCTTTCTTGGGTGAGTGTTTTATATATTTTTTCAAAGCGGTTATTTTATCGTCTATATCTTGCAATGAGACATTTATGCCAGTTTTCAAAATACCAGGGTTGCTTTCTATATCAGCGCGCAACGATTGCAATATAGGCAGTGCGCGCTCAGGAGAGATGCCCGTATCTATTAAATAGTCGGCATTAGCCAGATAATGTTGTATTCTCATAATGTCTAATTCGGCATCCATTTGCCGTATTTCGTCTTTGAGTTGTTTGACCTTATGCTCCATACTATCCACCAATTGAGTATCCATAGTGGCACTAGCCGGTTTGTTTATTGAGTCTTCTTTTTTCAGGGCATCTTTTATATAGTTTGGTGTAGTATTGACATCGGACGATGGTTGCGATGTATTTGTTTGGGGTGTTGTATATTCAGGCAACCATTCCGTTCGTTTGAAAAACCATGCTGCAGTGGCAAGGATTATGAACAGTAAAGAGAATATCCCGTAAGTGATTAAGATGCGTTTAATCGGCGGCTTGGGTGGGAGTTGTTGTTTTTGTTGTGGCGGTTGCAACACTTTGCTTCGTTGCCTATTTTCTTTAACGCTTGTGCGCACGAAGCGATAAATTTTTGATAGTATTTTCATTGATTCGTTTTATCCTTATACTCGCATAAATCAGCAATTAAGCAACTACCGCATGCCGGCTTACGTGCAGAGCAGGTATAACGACCATGGAGGATTAGCCAATGATGGGCATGAAGTTTGTACTCATTGGGGACAACCTTCAGTAGCTTTTGCTCAACGGCAAGCGGTGTTTTAGCCGTTGCAAGCCCGGTACGATTGGCAACCCTAAAGATATGTGTATCAACGGCAATGGTATTTTCACCGAATGCTGTGTTGAGTATCACATTTGCAGTTTTGCGGCCTACGCCTGGCAATTGAGTTAAGGCTTCTCGGTCGCGTGGCACCCGTCCACTGTGTTCGTCTATTAAAATCTTGCAGGTTTTTAGGATATTATCGGCTTTAGTATTAAATAAGCCTATGGTTTTAATATGGCTTTTCAATCGATCAGCTCCAAGCGCTAGCATTTGCTTTGCGGTATGCGCATCTTTGAATAGTTTGCGGGTCGCTTTGTTAACGCTAATATCAGTTGCTTGTGCTGATAGCATAACAGCAATTAACAGTTCAAAATGAGAACGATATTTAAGTTCGCTGCGCGGTTTTGGATTTTGCGCCTTTAGTCGTGCGAAGAGTTTAATAATTTTATTTTTTGTCACTTTGTCGCCAGGCTCGCTTGTTCGTTTATCGAATGATCCGACTTTAGCAGTTTGCTGAGGGCGATTAATATCGCTAGGCTAAAGAACGCGCCGGCCGGTGTGACTGCCAATAAAAATATCGGCGTTTCCGGTAGGGTTGTCAAGCTACCGTAGGCTAATATCTCTCTAAATGCTCCGATGATAGATAAAACCGCAGTAAAACCTAGACCCGTTGCTAACCCGTCTACGGTTGCTTGCAGAGGAGGATGATGCAGAGCAAACGCCTCTGCGCGTGCTAAAATCGCACAGTTGCTAATAATCAATGGCACGAATAACCCCAATACTTGGTGTTGCTCGTAGAGCATCGCCGCCATCCATAGATCTATATGACTGACGATCATTGCGATAATTACGATGCAGATAGGCAGGCGCAACGGCCTGGAGATATAGCCGCGCAGTAGTGAGACCAACAGGCAAGTTACGGTTACGGTGGCTAAGCTAGCAATGCCTAGGATAAGACCGTTTTGCAGGGTAGTCGTAACCGCAAGCAATGGACATAGTCCCAATAGCTGGACGATGCCGGGATTTTGCTGCCAAAGTCCCTTTATTGCGATTTGCTGAAATTGTTCTCTATTCATTTGTCAGGTGAGTTTGAATATTCTAAATCTTGTGCAAAGTATAGCAAAGCCTCGTATGCAGTGTTCAATGTTGCCCGTGCGCTAATTGTCGCACCAGTCAGATTAGCAACTGTGCCGCCGTCTTTTTGTAGTTGCCAAGCAGTCCTGTCTATGGGCAAGTCGTTGAGTGTCAATATCCAAGTGCTACGGTCTGCTTCTATGCGATCTCCCAAGCCGGGTGTTTCACGGTGCTGTATGACGCGCACCCCGCTACAAGTTCGGTCGTTGCGTACCCCGACGAGTAGGCGCAACAACCCATTGTAAGCTGCTTGCGTTTCATTCTGTATCACATATCCTGCCGCACGACTATCTTTTATGAACGGATAGACTATATAGCTTTTGCCGTTGTGTCGGTGGCGTTGTGCTTCTAGCGATGGATTATTATCATAGCTAGCAAGTGGCGCTACTGCGTTAAGGTTTTGTATTATTTTTTCTTGCTCAGCACGGGTGCGAGCGTCGCGAGTAAAAAGTTCGGTGATGGTTAAACTAGCGACTGCCACCATGACAGCTATAGCAAGTAGGTAGATGCCTGCAGAGGAGTTATTTCGCATAACGATCCATCAAAGGGACGAAAAGGTTCATTAATAATATCGCGAATGCCAAGCCATCGGCATAACTACCGCCTTGTCTGATAATGAATACTAATATACCGACACCTGCACCGAACAGCAACTTCATGTAAGGATGGCGTGGCGATGTGACCGGGTCGGTAGCGATATAAAAAGCACCCAGCATTGTTGCACCGCAGCCTAAATGTAGCCACATAGATGACAGAGGTGGCAAATGACCAGGGAATACCGCAGCTGCGGTAGTCAGCGCGCATAACATAGCAACTGGGGCATACCATTGAATAAGGCGGCGTAGCAATAGCCACAAGCCACCTGTAGCGAAGGCGATATTGATGATGTTGCTATGAATTAACGGGGTTTCTGCGTGCGGTTGCCAGGCGTTATCAGTGCGCCATGAGTCTAAGGGGGTTGCTCCAGTGAGTGTGGCAATATAACTTTCATTAGCACCATGGATTGCATAATCTATCGCTTGCTGCCAATCAAAGCGCATTGTCATTAATAAATCGGATGGCCACACCGTCAGATGCAGTGGGTAGGCAACGATTGCTATTGCATAGCCGACCATTGCTGGATTGAATAAATTATTGCCGAGACCGCCATATAACTGCTTTGCTATTACAATCGCACAGGCCGAGGCAATGCTTACAATCCACCACGGCAAATAAGGAGGAAATGCAACCGCCAATAACACTGCAGCGACGACCGCACTATAGTCTTGCAATACTGGTAGCGGCGGGATATTTCTAATTCTTAAAATTAACGCCTCCGATGCTATCGCAGAGATAACTGCAACGACGATATTGATGATAACTCCCCATCCCCACACATAACACAAAGCGATGATGCCGGGCATCAATGAGACGAGTAATTCACCCATCGCCCGATTGGGCATTACCACAAAAATGCCTAGCGGGACTCGTTCACGGCTAATACTCAACATCGGTGTGTGGCCGATTTTTTTCTGATTTGCTCCTTCAGTTGTTGTTGCTGTGCTTGTTGGTTTCTTTGTGCTTTTAACTCTCGCTGTGTCATTCGTGTAGTGCGCGTTTCATAGCGAGCTTGTGCTTGTGTTGCCTGCTTGCGTTGCTCGGAAATATTTTTATAGTGGTATTTAGCACTTCTATATATTCGGCTAAGCGGAATGTGGCTAGGGCAGACGGCATCGCACGAGCCACACAATATACAATCGGACAATCCTTTGTCTATCGCTGCATCTATATCGGCCGTATGGATTAATCGGTAGAGGCTGTGGGCGGCTAAATCGACCGGACACACATCATTGCAACGATCACAATGGATGCACGCTATCTCAGTTTTTGTTGTTTCGGTGTCGGGTTTACGGTGTTCTATTTCTATCATCTCTATGCAATCCATCGGGCACGGAGCAATACATAGTTCACAGCCGGTACAATACTGCTCGATAACACTGTGCATACATTCGTGTGCTCCGACAATGGCGTCTACTGGGCAGGCATTGATGCACAGGGTACATCCGATACAGTCTTGTTCACGGATTTGAGCGACGCCGGGTATTTTATCGGCGACAAGTTGCTTATTTGAAAGCTCTCTTCCCAATAGACGACTCAACGCAACAACGGTTGTTTGTCCGCCCGGTGGGCAGCGGTCAATGGGCGCATCATCTTTCACGATAGCTCGCGCATAAGGCTTGCAACCCGGATAACCGCATTGCGCACATTGTGTTTGCGGCAACAACGCATCCACTTCCGATACCAAGGCATCGTCGGTAGCGGCTAAGCGCCTGGCTACATACTCTATTGCATAGCCGATTAATAATGCACTGGCACCGAAGATCAATACCAACATATAACTCAGCTGCTGTCTAATCCGCTAAAACCCATGAAAGCGATAGACATGATGCCGGCGGTAATCATTGCAATGCCGGCTCCTCTAAAGGGTTTCGGTATATCGGCGTACTCTAATTTTTCTCTCAGGCTTGCAAAGATAATCAGCACCACTGCGAAGCCTACCGCCGCACCAAAGCCGGTGAGCAACGCTTCAATAAAACTTTGTGTCGTACGGCTGTTGATTAGGGTGACCGCGAGCACTGCACAATTTGTTGTAATTAAAGGCAGATAGATGCCAAGCATATTATGTATCAGTGGATTAATCTTATGGATTGTTATTTCCGTTAGTTGCACTATGATTGCTATTAACAATATAAATATCAAGGCATTCAGATATTCCAAGTTATACGGTATCAGCACATAGTGTTGTAGCGTATAACTCAGTGCTGATGCAAGTGTTAATACGAATAAAGTAGCGAGAGACATGCCGATCGCACTATCTATACGGCGCGAAGTGCCTAGCAAAGGACACAGCCCTAAAAATTTGGCGAGTATAAAATTATTAATTAACGCAACATTGATAATAATCAATATATATTCTTGCATCGTTGCTATTTTATTTTCAGCCCGGCTTCAGCACCGTCGTCGGGTGATAACAAGAACAAACGCGCACCGTCACCCGCTGCTAAAACCATACCATGCGAAGTGCCGAAACGCATCTTTTTCGGTTCTAGATTGGCGACTACGACGACCAACTTTCCGACCAGTTCGCTACTGTTATAAGCATTTTTAATTCCGGCAATGATAGTGCGCGTAGTGTTCTCTCCTAAATCTACTGAAAGCTCAAGTAATTTATCAGCACCGTCAATTTCCTTGGCAGATATGATACGCGCAGTTCGCAAGTCTACCTTTTGGAACGCTGACAGGCTAATCGTTTGTGCTACGGATAAAGGCGCAGTTTCGGTTTTCGAGGTGGATGCTTTCTCGCGTTGCTGGGCTATTGCCTCATCTGCAATCATCGCTTTCACCTTCTTTAGTTCAACGCGCGACATCAACGGCTTGAAGGTCGCTATGGTATGACGGTCTTTGCCTGCAAAAGAGTTATCATCCCAGTGCGATACTGAGATATTTAAAAACTTCTCGGCGGCTTCGGTCATTATTGGTAGCACTGGTTTCAGATACAAGCACAAACGACTAAACAGCAGTATGCCTAAACTGCATATCTCGTGCAATTCGGCACTAGCGCCGTCGTGCTTGGCTATAGCCCAAGGTTTGTGACGGTCAATCAAGCGGTTTGCTTCATCAGCGAGTGACATAATCAAACGCATCGCTGTAGCATATTCTGTTTTTTCATAACTGTCGCGTATTTCTGTCTCTGCTTCCTTAAATTGTTGGTAGCACGGATGTTTGAATAATTGTTGCGAACAGATTATGCGGTTAGCAAAATGTTTGGAGATAAAGCTAGCACACCGTCCAGCAATATTCACTACTTTACCGACTAAATCGCTATTCACCCGTTGCACGAAGTCTTCTATATTGAGATCTATATCGTCTAAGCCGCTACCTAATTTAGCAGCAAAATAATAGCGTAGGTATTCTGGATTTAGGTGTTTGGTATAAGTCTCGGCTTTGATGAAAGTACCTCTAGATTTAGACATCTTTGCTCCGTTCACAGTTAGGAAGCCGTGGCTATAGACGCGGGTCGGTAGCCTTAGATCAGCACTGTGCAACAGTGCCGGCCAAAACAAAGTATGAAAATAGGCGATATCTTTGCCAATAAAATGATGTAATTCGGTATCGCTGTCAGCGTGCAAAAAATATTTGTAATCAAGTCTTTTGCTATCGCAATAATTCTTAAAGCTAGCGATATAACCTATAGGGGCATCCAGCCATACATAGAAATATTTGTCCGGATGGTCAGGTATTTCAAAGCCGAAGTAAGGCGCATCGCGTGAAATGTCCCAATCTTGCAAACCAGACGCAAACCATTCGTCCAACTTATTCCTAATGCCCGGCGGTACGCACCCCGACGATAGCCACGATTTCAAATGTTCTTCCAACATATGCAATTTGAAGAAGTAATGCTCTGATTCGCGCAACACCGGTTTGTCGCCAGAGATCACTGAGATAGGATTTATCAATTCCGATGCGTTGTAGGTAGACCCGCAAACCTCGCAACAATCCCCGTATTGATCAGTTGCGCCACAACGAGGACATTCACCGCGTATATAGCGGTCAGGTAAAAACATCTTAGCAGTTTTATCGTAGGCTTGTTGTATCTTACGTTTTTCTATATAACCTTTTTCTTTTGCGCACTGATAGATCTGATTACTTATTTGGCGATTTTCCTCCGAGTGCGTTGAATGATAGTTGTCAAACTCTATGTGAAAAGCCTTAAAGTCTCTCAGGTGTGCTGCGTGCATTTCGGTAATTAACTGCTCAGGTTCTATGCCTGCAGCCTGCGCTTTGAGCATAACCGGTGTGCCGTGCGCATCGTCAGCACATACATAGTAGCAATCGTTGCCGATCAATCTTTGGAAGCGTGCCCAAATATCGGTTTGTATGTATTCCAGCAAATGTCCGATATGAATAGGGCCGTTTGCATATGGCAAAGCACTGGTTACTAGTATTTCTCTTTTATTAGTCATCGGGTATCGTTCAGGTAGTATTCCTTGTAAAGACGATTTCATATATCTATCGCTACATAGTATATAATGGCTACTTTAATAATGAGTAATACAATGGCTAATAAAGAAACGATAGAATGCATTCTCGGCGACATTATAGACCCCAATACTGCTAAAGATTTAATCGCATCTAAGGAAGTTAAGCAGATTGATGTCGACGGCAATAAGGTTGTTGTGCGTATCCAGTTGGGTTATCCTGCACAATCTTTTGCCGCTTCTTTGAGTGAGGAGATAAAGCACAAAATCAATGCTTTAGAGGGTGCCCTAGAGGTTTCTGTAAAGGTTGATTGGGATATTATCTCCCACTCAGTGCAGAAAAATCTCAAGCCTATGCGACAGATCAAAAATGTAATCGCCGTGGCTTCCGGCAAGGGTGGTGTTGGCAAGTCGACCACTGCTGTCAATTTAGCTTTAGCACTTTCCGCCGAAGGGGCAAAAGTCGGTATATTAGATGCCGATATCTACGGACCTAGTCAGCCTACTATGCTAGGCCTTAAAGGACAGCCCGACTCCAAAGACGGTAAAACTCTTGAGCCGATGGAAAAACATAACTTGCAGGCGATGTCTATCGGCTTTTTGATAGAAGAGGACACGCCGATGATTTGGCGAGGCCCTATGGTCACCCAAGCTCTAGAGCAATTATTGAACAATACGAATTGGACTGATTTAGATTACTTGATTGTAGATTTACCACCTGGCACAGGTGATGTGCAGTTGACCTTGGCTCAAAAAATACCTGTAAGCGGTGCAATTATAGTAACTACACCACAGGACATTGCCTTGCTAGACGCTCGCAAAGGCGTCAAAATGTTTCAAAAAGTTGATGTGCCTATACTAGGTATTATTGAAAACATGAGTGTGCATATCTGTAGTCAATGTGGTCACGAGGAACACATTTTCGGTCGTGGTGGTGGGCAGGCGATGTCCAAAGACTACAATGTAGAATTGCTAGGGTCTTTGCCACTCGATGTTAATATACGCGAACAGACTGATAGCGGAGTACCCACCGTATTGGCTGATGCTGAGGGGCGCCCCACGCAGATCTACAAAGAGGTTGCTCGCAAAGCAGCAGCTAAGCTTGCCATACAAGGTAAAGACTATTCGGCCAAGTTTCCTAAAATCGTTATCCAAACCGACTAGTTTAACTATTAGTTTAATGTCCATAAAACCTGACAAATGGATACGCGAGATGGCGTTAAAAGGTATGATTACGCCGTTTGAGTCCGATCAAATCAGCACTGTGAATAATCAAAAAGTAATTTCGTACGGCACTTCTAGTTATGGTTATGATATTCGTTGTAGTGAGCACTTCAAAATATTCACCAACATCAACTCAACGATTGTTGATCCTAAAGCGTTCAGCGAGAAAAGCTTTCTCGATGTACACTCAGATGTCTGCATTATCCCCCCTAACTCTTTTGCATTGGCAAGCACCATAGAGTATCTGCATATTCCTCGTTCGGTACTAGCTATTTGCGTTGGCAAATCAACTTATGCTCGTTGTGGCATCATCGTTAATGTGACTCCACTGGAACCAGAATGGGAGGGACATATCACACTTGAGTTTTCCAATACTTCACCGCTGCCGGCTAAAATTTACGCTGGCGAAGGGGTTGCACAACTATTGTTTTTTGAATCTGATACTCAATGTGCGGTGTCTTATAAAGATCGTTCAGGTAAGTATCAAAAACAAACTGGTGTTACCTTGCCCAAGGCATAAATTGTGTCTAGGGAGTTTTAATCTAAAAATATTTTACAAAACCATAGGATCGTCTCTACGGTATTATGGTACTTTGTATCCACTCATAGCGCGTGCTTATATACGATATGCGCCTTTGGTCATTATTTTAGCGGTGAGTCTCATCAGGATACGAATTACATTCGGCAGTTTATAACCGCTAATCAGGTGCGCCGCCTGAGCATGCTCGGCCTCATCGGCAATAACCTGTAGGATAATTGTGCGGGTTGCTAAATCTTTGGGTGACAGAAGATTGAGGTGAGATTTCAAGTGCTCGACAACTTGTTCTTCGGTTTCTTCTATGAATGCCAAACTCCAGCGGTCCCCGGCGATAGCTGCCGCTGCTCCGATAGCAACTGAGCCTGCATACCATAGTGGTGCCAATGCGCTGGTGTGCCCACCCAACTGCTCTATGCGTCGTTTACACCAATATAAATGGTCTGCTTCTTGGTGTGCACTGTCTAACAGATGTTCGCGAGTTGCTGTTTTGCGGGCGAATAACGCCTGCCCGTGATAAAGTCCTTGTGCCGCTATTTCCCCGGCGTGGTTGACACGCATCAAACGCGCAGCCATTTCTGTTTCCTTGATAGTTAAATCACCTTCCGCTATTGTCGCTGCCGGATATGCTCGCCGCCCTTTCGGTGATATGCCGCTGACCGTGCGCAGTAAGAGGTCGGTTTTGATAATCAATCGGTCAACCAAGGAGTATTTGGGCATTGGTCTTAGGGTGTTTGTAATTGCTGATAGAGCAATACGACCGGATGCATCACTTTGTAATTCAATCCACGCAACCAAATCCTACGCCTTAAATGCATGGCGCATCCGATGTTCGAAGTGAGAAGAATCTCGCTATCGCTGTGCTTCATAGCGTCTATTGTAACATCGGCCAGTGTATTACCCTGCGATTGATGTTTCACTATCTGTAAGCCTGCTGCCCCGCAACAACCAGTTTGTGGTGTTAGCGATACGATGCGCAAGTCCGGAATCATACTTAACAACTTCATTGGTGCTTGTTGTTGCGCTAATACATTTTGCATTGAACACGGTGTGTGTAGTGCGACGGTCTTGGACAGCTTGTTAAAATTTAGATATTCAGCATGTTTGAGTAAAAAACTATGAATGTCGTAATGATGTGCCGATAGTTCATTATTATATTGTTGTAATCTCGCGCCGCAGCCGCTAGCACACGATATAACCGGGATACTAGGATTGAATGCATTAGTATTTCTCAGCATCAAACTATGCGCAGCTTTCAAATCACCGGTATGTTGATGTATCGCACCGCAACAGTATTGTTTGTTGTTGAACTGCACCTTAAAACCAACTGCCATAAGTAGTTTTTCCGCTGCCGCCAAAGTATTTTGATCGCATATTGAAGCGACACAACCGCTAAATAAAGCTACGGTTTTATCTGTCGAGTCAGCCCCTATAGTTGTTCTTTTGATAGGCAAGCTCAACCGTTTAGGTAGCATCGCATCCCAAGCAGCAATGTCGAGTCGCTTGAATAGGGAGCGACTTCTCAGCCACGACTGTGCTCCCGACCGTTGGTATAGTCTTATAAGTAGGGCAATAACAAGACGAAGTTTGCGAGAGGCTATTAGCAATTTCAGCCATAACGGTAACGGCGTCGCTTGCTTTTGTTCGGCTAAATAATATTCGGTATTATCTATTAATGTTCCGAACAACACTTGCGCCGGACAAACACGCTCGCAGTGCAGGCAATGCAAGCACGATTCAATATGCAAGCGCACATGATCATCAGCCTGTAGTTGTCCTTTCGCCAATGCTTTGGCCAGTAAAACTCGCCCCCTAGGCGAGTCGGCTTCGTTGTGTTTGATACTAAATGTTGGGCAATGCGGCAAGCATAAGCCGCACATCACACAACGTTCACTGTCTGCTAGTATTTTATCTCGTAATTTTTGCTTGCCATCGTACATCTTATATAATCATATCAAAACAAATTGCTGTTTGCCCATTAGGGTGGATGACAATATTAAAGGGTATTAAAATGAAGATTATTTTTCTCGCCACCGGCGGAACTTTTGACAAGCTATATTACGATGCGCTGAGCGATTATCAAATCGGCGATCCGCAAGTGCCGGGGATATTGAGGCAAGCTGCTGTATCAGTCGATTATCAAGTAGACACTATCATAGGCAAAGACAGCTTAGACATTAATGACGCCGACCGTGCTGCTTTGCGTTCGCGCATAAAAAGTGATACCAATACGCATTTTGTCGTTATCCATGGCACCGACACCATGCCCGAAACTGCTTGCTCTTTGCAAGGCATCAATGACAAAACGATTGTTCTAACTGGTGCGATGCAGCCAGCTCGCTTTAAGGATAGCGATGCTGAATTCAATGTCGGGTTTGCGGTGGCTGCGGTTCAACTGCTAGAATCAGGTGTTTATATCGCAATGAACGGGAGAGTTTTTGCTGCCGACAAAGTACGAAAAAATAGAGACCAAGGTTACTTTGAAACCATTTAAGTTTTCACTCCTTTGTCTTGAAAAATGCGGTTGCATCTCCATATTATAAATGTCCGATTAACAATGATATGGAGGAAAGAAAATGTATAACCCTATAATATTGTCTAACTTCAATAGACTGTTTGATCCGTTTGATAGGATGTTAGCTTGGTCTGGCGGTAAAGGTGAAGCCGAAGACTCTAATCATTTGTTCACCCCGGCAGTAGATGTCAAGGAAAGTGATACGGGTTGGCTTTTTTACGCTGACTTGCCCGGAATCAAAGCAAACGACATAGATGTACATGTGGAAGACGATAGTCTTGTGATATCGGCAAAGCACTCATCTGAAGTGAGTAGAAATGGAGAGCAATATATACATACTGAGCGTCGTGTAGGTAGTTACCAGAGACGCTTTGCTTTGCCTCCGACTGCTGATACAGAGAGTATTTCCGCTCATCACGAGAATGGTTTGCTGAAGATTTTGGTAGCGAAAAAAGAATCTGTGCAACCTAAAAAAATATCAGTGGCAGTCAATTAAGTATAGTGTCAACATAAAATCGAGAGCGTGCTGTGGCACGCTCTCGTATTATTGTTTGAGATGTATGTTTGGTACACAATGTCTAAAGCTTTTTTTATAAAAAAAATATATACCCTATTTCTGTCCATCACGGTATCAGTGTTTGGTGCAACATTGGTTTATGCATCAACATCTGCTGCAGCTATGCCGAGCTTGGCGCCTATGCTTGAAAAGGCGATGCCGGCAGTCGTTAATATCGCAACTGAGGAAGTTATCGAGATTTATCGCCGCCCCCATCCTTTTTCTAACGACCCTTTTTTTAGGCGGTTCTTTGACTTCCCAGAATTTGAGCAAGGTAGAAAAGAAGAACGCCGCCGTAGCGGTGTAGGTTCTGGTGTTATCATTGATGCCGATCAAGGCTACATTATTACCAACGCTCATGTAGTCAAAGCTGCTGATAATATTTATGTAACTCTGGATAACGACAACCGTTATACCGCCAAGATAGTCGGTATCGACGAGGAAGCCGATATTGCAGTCATCGCAATAGACGCACAAGATCTAGTAGAAATACCTATAGGCGATTCCGAGGCTATTAGGGTAGGAGATTTTGCCGTTGCCATTGGTAATCCTTTTCAACTCGAACACACAGTAACTTTAGGAATTATTAGTGCCCTTGGACGCAGCGGATTAGGGATCGAGTCGTATGAGGATTTTATACAGACCGACGCCTCTATAAACCCTGGTAACTCTGGTGGGGCACTGGTTGATTTAGAAGGTCGCCTGATAGGCATCAACACCGCAATTTTGGGTGCAAACAGAAACATCGGCATTGGTTTTGCCATACCAGTCAATATGGCAATGAATATCACTGAGCAACTAATTGAACATGGTGAAGTGAAGCGAGGTCGATTGGGTGTAATCGTTCAAACGCTGACTCAGGATTTAGCTGACGCATTTGGTCTGGAGCAAAAAAAAGGTGTGGTGATTACTGAAGTGCAACCCGGTTCCGCGGCTGAGAAAGCAGGCATTGAACCGGGCGACATTATCTTGTCGGTCAACGGCAAAGCGATCGAAAACAGTGCCGACATAAGAAACTATATCGGACTGCTACGCTTGGGATCTAAGGTGGTTTTGGAAGTCCTCAGGGACGATGACGAACTTGAGATAGCCGCTTACATTACAGCTAGAAAAATGACTGCTACCAATGGCGATCGCTTTGACAGCCGTCTCTCAGGTGCTGTTTTATCCGAAAGTGATAACCCTGAGAAGCCCGGCGTAGAAATAAACGAAGTGCGTAGCGGCAGCATCGCAAACCGCTACGGCTTGCAAAAAGGTGATCTTATCGTCGCCGTTAATCGTCGCACGATAAAAGATTTTGATGACTTCAGATCTCTCATTGACAAGGACAAACCGCTACTATTGAAAATACTACGTGGCAACAATGCCATGTTTCTTGTTTTACGTTAGTACCTTAGTATCGCTACCCCTACCACTGAAACCGTGGCGGCGATTTGGTTGTCCATAACCAAGCTAAGCAGGTACCAGTGCCCCTGTCTGGGTGCGCCATTCAGCACTTGTTTTACTACCATTGGTCGGAGAAATCCCCATCCGCTAACAGATAAATTATATTTTAAGCAATCTATGCAAGCGATGCGTATTTGGTCGCACACTGCTTCTTAGGTATAATTGGGATATAGGAGTTTAACCATGCAAGAGATTGATGTTGATGAATTAAATGCCTTTATTAAGGCGCTTGAAGAGCGGCAGCAAGCAACCGACAGGTTGTTTGAGAAAACCAGGCAAGAGCTGAGGGAAATTTCATTACAGGCAGACAAACGTTTTGAGGAGACCAGGCAGGAGCTGAGAGAAATTTCATTACAAGCAGACAGACGCGCTAAAGAAGCCGACAAACGTGCTGAAGAGGCAGACAAACGCTTTAAGGAAATGTCACTAGAAGCAGACAAACGATCTAAAGCAATAGACAAACGTTTTGAGGAAACCAGACAGGAACGGAAGGAAATGTCATTAGAAGCGGACAAACGTTTTGCGGAAATGTCCCTAGAAGCAGAAAAACGCTTTAAGGAAACTGAACGAGTAATTAAAGAAAGTGATTTGAAGACTGACAAGCAAATAAGAGAGCTTAGAGGCGAATTTACTAGTCGCTGGGGTAGGTTGGTGGAGTCTTTAGTCTCTGGTGACTTAGTAAAACTGTTGAAAGCACGTAACATTGATATAGATAGAGTCTACGGAAATGATAAAGGCATATGGCAAGGACAGCAATACGAGTTTGATATTGTTGCTTGCAACGGTACGGATATTGTAGTCACTGAGGTGAAGTCAATGTTGAATATAAAAAGTGTAGATTACTTTTTAGAGAGGATGAAACTATTTAAGCTTTCGCATAGCAATGAAGTGAGGGATAAGAATTTATACGGAGCGGTTGCGTATCTGCATGTTGATAATGGTGTAGATGTATACGCACAACGACAAGGTTTATTTGTCATCAGAGCTACTGGTGGTAGTGCGAGCATAACCAACCAAGCAGGATTCACACCCAAATCTTTTTAGTCGCCAGCGATGCATATTTGGCACTGCACCGCTACAGGTATAATCGGAACAGAGGAGTTTAACCATGTCCGAGATTGATTTTGATAAATTAATTGCCTCTATTAAGGAGCATACAGAGCAGCAGAAAGCAACCGCTAGGTTGCTTGAGAAAACTTTTCTAGAGACCGACAAACGTTTTGAGGAAACTAGGCAGAAACGGAGGGAGATGTCATTAGAAGCGGACAGACGCGCTGCAGAATCGGACAAACGTTTTAAGGAAATGTCCGAACGCCGCAAAGCCGAAGCCGCCGAGCGGTCTAAAGAAGCAGCCAGACGCGCTGAAGAAGCGGACAAACGTTTTAAGGAAATGTCTGAACGCCGCAAAGCCGAAGCCGCCGAGTGGTCTAAAGAAGCAGACAGACGCGCTGAAGAAGCGGACAAAAGCTTTCAGGAAGTGTCACTAGAAGCAGACAAACGATCTAAAGCAATGGACAAAAGTTTTGAGGAGACCAGGCAGGAGCTGAGAGAAATGTCACTAGAAGCCGACAAACGATCTAAAGAAGCAGACAGACGCGCTGAAGAAGCCGACAAACGCTTTAAGAAACTCAAACGAGTGCTTAGGAAAAGTAGTTTGAAGACTGATAGACAAATGAGAAAACTTGAGAATGAATGGAGTAGCCCATGGAGTAGGCTAGTGGATTCTTTAGTCGCCGGTGATATAGTCCGGTTACTGAAACAACGGAACATGGATATAAATAGAGTCTACCAAGATGATAGAGGTACCTGGAAAGGTCAGCAATATGTGTTTGATGTTGTTGCTTTCACCAGTACGGATGTTGTGGTCACTGAAGTGAAGCCGAAGTTGCAGAAAAAAAGTGTGAATGACTTTTTAGAGAAGATGAAACTATTTAAGCTTTCGCATAGCGATGTGGTGAGGGATAAAAATTTATACGGAGCGGTAGCGTATATACGCGCTCCTAATGGCGTAGATGTATACGCACAACGACAGGGTTTATTTGTCATCAAGGCCACTCGTGATAGTGCGCGCATAACCAACGAAGCAGGATTCACACCCAAACCTTTTTAGCCGCCAGCGATGGGAAGATAGATCCTGAAGACACTCGCCGCCCTCACAACCTGCTGTTGTCGGGCGCAAGCACGCCAACAAATTATTCGCAATATTTTATAAAGATGTTATAGTTCTACAACAGTAAATGCTGTGACAGGAGAGATGATAGTGTCTGAACTTACTAAAAGCATCAAAGATTTATTAGCGGAAGCAATGAACAATGTTGCCGCTTTAGAAATAGACGAAGCTAAAAAATTAGTTGCCAGCGATCATGTACAATTTGTAGATGTTCGTGACCCGAACGAATGGGCGACCAACGGGATGATAAAAAATGCAATTGGTGCATCTAGAGGCATGCTTGAGTTTATGGCTGACCCCGATAGCCCGTACCACAACCCGGCCTTTAGCCATAACAAGCAGCTGATCCTATACTGTGCCAAGGGACCTCGCTCGGCATTAGCAGCTTGGAGTCTAAAACAAATGGGTTTTGAAAAAGTTTGCTATCTCGGCGGTGGTTTTAATGCCTGGCTCGATGCCGACGGCGAAACCGTTTATGAAGAATAGGGAAAGTGGCACTTTGGGAGACAAAATATTGCTGTACCATTCTTGCAAGATGTAGATAGCAAGGCATTTATCTTTATTTAGGCACTATATATTGACTATTATCTTTATTAGTGTATGATACTCAATCATAGATAAAGAGAATCAATAGCATTGCTTTGTGCCTTGAATATATTTATAATGGTTTTCTCTATGTATTGATTTTTTAATATTTATAATATTATGGGGTATAATGAAAATATGTTGACTAAAAATAGTAATAGTTTGCCAATAACGGAAAGTGCCAGCTTGCAAAAAACTACTTGCACGCGGTGTACAATATAATAATTAAAAGGGAGTGAGATTATGAACACGCTTAAATTACTTCGCCCACTAAGCTGGTGGTTGGTTTTAATAATGAGTACTACGGCAGGTGTTGCTGGTGCCCAGACGATGAGAACTAACCTGATGCTACCAGACTCTGATCCCTATTGTACCGCTGATGGATATCCGAATTTGGGTAGAGTAGGAGGTGCTGCACCACCGGATTGTCCTCTTATAGGTCCCTTAACTATACCAAGACAAGATGGTCAAAGCGAAGCTGATGTTGTGGTGGATTGGGTTTTAGTAGAGTTACATGCAATCCCACAAGAACAAGATGGTACGTCTAATTTGAGTGAAGCAAATGCCGGAACCGTTATCGCCCGTAAGCCAGCATTGCTTTTAAACAATGGACGGGTAGTAGATGCAGAGGAGTTTACTGACAATCCTAGGACAAGAACTCAAATACAGTCCTGCAATGGTGTGGAACCAAATGAAGAAAACTGTCCCTCTGTTATATTTGATGATACCAATATAGACGAAGGGAATGATTTATATATTGTATTACGCCATAGACATCATTTGGATGTAATATCAAGTAGTGCTGTGACGGAGGCCACTAATGGCCATTATGAGTACGATTTTACGGAAGAGACTATATCTAGGACGCGAGGATTTACTGGGTCACAGACACTGCCGAGTACACCTCAGATGATTGCAGGTGATGTAGATAATAACCGTAATGTAGACATAAGTGATTTCACTGATAGCGAACGTGGCTTTTCAACCCAATTCGGTAGGTCTACAGGAGGATATTTTAGCGGGGATTATGATATGAATGGTAATGTAGATATAAGTGATTTTACAGCACTATTCTCGCCGAATTTTGGTAGGGTGGGGACGGTTGCGCCCCTTATATCAGATAATTAGAGTTAATGAAACGAAGGAGAAACTAAAGATGAAAATAATAAATCATTTCATTGGATTGATACTGCTGGTATTACTGGTTCAAAGCAGTGCTTATGGCCAATTTACATTTGTTCCGAGCCGTTTCCAATATGATATCAGCCCTACTTGCTCTACGTGTGATACTGACGATGGTATACTACATTGGCATTTTGATTTAGATTCAATTCGCATAATAGATGCCACAGAAAGCGAACCGGCTAAATTGCAAATTACTATTCAAAATAGATTTTCTCGTACAGTTTCTACTATTGCTTCAAACCAGCGAGTAGAGGCGCTTAATATGCCGATTTCTTCTAATATAGATGCTTTTACTGACTTAACAGATTCATGTGAAGTAGAATTCTCACCAGATTTTCGGGCAACGAGTGAGGGGGGGCGACTAAATGCTACATATAATAGGGTTATAGCGAATGCAAACTTTGGTGGTGTTGAATCAGCAATCAATATCACTATGACTGCCGCCGACACCTTTAATCTGTTTCGAGGGCCTTTCGTTGATAGAGATCAAATAGTATCTGTTGGTGCGACATTTCAGGATACTTATACCCTAACATGTGATATTCAAAATAATAACCAAGAAGCGGGCTTTGCATTTAATGCCTCTGTTGGTTTTACTGGGAGTTCATTTCGGTTATATACAGACCCGACTTCTAATGCTTTTGCTGATGTTATTCAGAGGACAGCGTCACAATTAGCTGATAACGATTTACGTGGCTTTAGGCTAGATGGCAAGACTTGGGCACAGGATTATGCTCGCTATAGCGATGGCGCAGGAGTGCGGCTTGAGTTTTCAAAAGGTATACAAACGACATTAACCTCTGTGAATTTTATGATTGAGGGTTCTACCGCAACCGTATCAGAAGTTGAACATACGGCTGGCGAATCTTACGCTAATGTTGTGCTGAGTGATCCGGTAAGTGGGGGTATACTAAGGCTCGTTTCTCCATCGGATAGTGCTGTTATGGATGCTGATGGTACCGCATTGGCAGATGGCAATTTCCTTGCTTCGCTAGGATATGATGCAGACGCACCACGCGTTGATTCCTCTGATGACGTATCTGCCCGTATCACAACTTTCAACGCAGAAGAGCAAGAAATAGTAGACCAAGACAGCGGCAATAATTATTCAGTAAGAGAGATAACTTTTAGTTCACCAATTAGTGTTGCCACTATAGATAACTCTGACATATGTGTTACTGAGACTGAGCGTGGTTCATGTGTGACTGAAGGTACTCTCCCTGCTGTTGCTAACATTTATGGTGGTTCTGAAGACACGGTCACGACCTCAACGATAAGAGTGCTAATCAATGAAGGAGATGGTAGTACAGCGAGTAGCGGAAGATCACTAGAGTTTAGGCGCAATGCCATGCTGGGTGCCGACTATAGAGTAGTTGAAGATTATCAAACGGCATTACGAGGTATTATTGATATAGCGGATACTCAACCACCAGTAATTACGGTCACCCAAGCTGAGGCGACTGCTGCCGATAATAATGAGTTGATGTATACGATTACATTCACTGTAACAGCTAATGAATCTGTCCCAACACTGAATCGTTCGAATTCTTATACATTGTTGCGCATACCTAGAACAGGTAATGCTGAGGAAATTATACCTGATACTCAGAACATCTCAGGCAACGACCGTCAAGCAACGCTGACATATACTTACACATTTACTGGTGACGATGCTGATGCTGCTCAAGCTGCGTTGAGTGAAACAAATGGCTTCGCATTGGCAAGATCTTCGGAAGATGTATTAGTTGATAGAAGTGGCAATATGCCTATGGTTGGGACAAATGGAGAGCTAGATCCCAATAATGATGATGCGGTGGCAGGACTAACGCAAGTACTGACTTGTGCGACATTTTATCCCTTTATAAACCAAACTCAACTATGGCTACAAGTTAGAAATGTTGGGAATCCTGATCCTGACGGCTTTAAATATACGGACGATATGGGAATGGAGGTTGAGGTTCCCTCTGACGATATACAAGTTTCTTCAAGGGTAGAGGATGGTGAAACGATATATATAGTCAGCATAACCCGTCCTGAAATCGGAATGAATTCTGAAGGGGATCCGGTCCAAGCTATAGAGGTTAGCTACACCCCCACCACAGGCGGTGGTGCTGCAGAGGAAGAGACTGCAATGTGTAGGCGTAGTGATTTAATGGAGCCAAACAGTACAAATAACGCTGACGGAGACGATGCAATAGATATAGTCGATGAAGAGCCATTTAATCCCGACAATGCAATGATTATTGGTGGTGGGCTAAGCGATGATATGGTTACTCTTGTAGATGCAAACACAGGCGAATACTATAGCCGTAGCTATCTTGTACGTAGCTTAGTGAGAGATGAAGATCTTAGTTATTTTGATGGTCGTGAAGTTCAATCAGTCACGCCAGAGATAACTTCTGTAGAATACTTTGGTATAGAAGGGAGCGATGCCAGAGCGTTTAATCTAGATGCTGTTTCTGGTTCAGGTTGCCGTACTATTTTAGAGGCAGCAGTTGCCCGGAACATATCAGGGGTAAATATGGTTGAACATTGTGGTGCGAATATAACTGATCAATTTGGTTCCGAACTTCCAGGAACGCAATTTTATGTTTGGGTATTACTTGATGGTGATGGCAGACTGAACAGCCAACCGCTTTATATAAATTCTGATGGTGTTTCTGATCGTGCTTCTAATGGAGTTAATGTGTTGCCCGAAATAAACTTCAGCGGTCAACCTTCCTATTTGCTGCTCACAAATCCTCGCACACGAACAGTTAACATATCGGCTTATGCTGGTGATAGTAGTGTAGGCGATATTGACGCTAATGTAACTATTTTCACTAGTGACAGTGGTGGTACTACTGCGACAGGCAGTGTATCAGTATCGCTGATGCGGGAAAGTGATGCAGTATCCGCTATGGGAACCTATGATATAGGAAATAACGCAGATAGTGATGCTAAACTACTAGCTGCTGGAGAAAGTGCTACTTATTGGCTGTCTGGTTTAGGTATATGGTCTCCTACAAACCTGAATACGAGTGCGGTAGCAGGTGGGCGAGATAGTAGTGGTGATAATGCTCTTGGAGAGCTTAGCTATGCGGTAGGTGCGAATAATAATGTTGAAGTTCAGGTGGCAGAGGCACCGGCACCAGAAAGCCCAGAGGATCAACTCATTCGGATCGAGCAGATACTTCTATACAATGTAAATGACGACAATAATCTAGAGTTAGCCAATCGTGTAGTTGCAGGCAATGACTACTTTATAGTAGCAGATTACACTGCGCAAACAACGGCGGCGGCTGTAGTAACAATGATGCTTCCGGAAGGTTATACAGCAGATGCCGGAAGGATGCTTTCTACTACTCAAACTAATATAATAACTGATAATGATGAAATAACAGGCACAAATATTGATGCCATCTATTTCATGGTTGGTGATATTCAAACGACGACGACGATTGTAGTAGGCTGGGATAGCATTGGTAATGTAGAGGATGTGACAGCAACTTATCTAGCATTTCCAAGTGGCATGGGAACCATTATGGATACAGACTTGGATAATATTCCGAATAGTCCAGATGAAGCCCCAACTGATAATACATTGTTGCAATCTTTTGCTGGTATTAATGGTGCTGACACTGGAATGAATGGAAATGTATTACAATCGGCACCAATGGGTGATAAGCCATTGTTTATGTCCGATGCTGGACGCAATATGGCGATTCTTAGCAACACGCAATTTGCGTCAGCAAATATTAACTACGACACAGTATCTCCTGCTGTCGACGAAGAAGATGATCTTAATCTCCCATTTTTAATTACTCAAGCAGCAATAGAAAAACTGGCAACATTTGGAGTAAGAGATATAGACTATTCTTCTATTGACGATAACGGCAACCCAGCAGGTGGTATTGCTTATATAGTATTCCCAATGCAAACTGAAGGCGATGGTGAAGTAAGATATTTGAGTAAATATAACACCGAATCTGACAGATGGGAGCGTTTTGAAAGAGGTGATATAAGGGATAATGGCATAGACTATGATGACACATGGTATGCTATAGATAGAGGAGCACCAGATGCTGAATGTCCGACTGATATAGAGCAATATACCAATGAGCATCAAGCCGATGGCACGGATGACTTAGGTTTTACGGTGGGGAAAGGTGGCTGGAATTGTATTCTAGTAGCTGTAACTGATGGTGGTCCTTATGACAGCGATGGCACAGTCAACGGTAGGGTCATTGATCCCACAGCCACGAGCGTAGAACTCCTGACTGCAGGTTCATTCAGTGGTACTGCTCGGCGTGGCGGTGGCGGTGGTGGTGCTATTGGTATTGCCGATACATTGCTACTGATAACTGCACTGCTGATGCTGATAGCTACAGCAAGAAGGCAGCGCAAGCAATCACCATCAAATTAGTACTACTGATTAGAATGTATAAATGAAAAAGGCTGGGTTAAGCTCCTGCCTTTTTCTTTATGCATAAGAATGAGTTTGCCAGATGCTATAGTTGCTACTACGCCATATTAGTCGTACTGCTGGCTATATTCTGCACCTATCATAAAGAACTATTCCTATATCAGAGGACCTTATTCGAAGAACATCAGATTTGGCGACTATTTAGCGGACATTTCTCTCACCTAAACAACAAGCATTTACTCTCAAACCTACTCGCTTGGAGTATCATCTTTATATTAGGATTCAATTATTTATCCATTAAAAGATGTTTAGCATTATTATTCGTTTTGACATTATCAATTTCCTTGTGCTTATATTATTATGTACCCACAGTTATATTTTACGGTGGGCTATCTGGCGTCTTGCACGGCTATTTCGCCTATATTCTGGTGGAATGGATTAAGCGCAAACAAAAATTAGCTTGGTTAATTTTGTTTTTATTACTGATGAAAGTTTTAATTGAAAACTTTTCAAATGGTGTGTCTACTGGCGAATACTTAGACATCCGAGTTATCTCAGAAGTCCATATAATAGGCACATTTGTCGGCATTTTTACTGCTTTGCTGATTCCCAAAATAAGCCTTTTTAAGGCAAAACAGTTATAATACACCTATAGGTTATTAAGGAGGATTTAACAATGGCCAGCATATCATTACAAGGTAACGAAGTGCACACCAAAGGCAAAATACCTGCTGTCGGTACACAGGCACCCAACTTCATACTAGTGAATAAGGATTTAGAGAATATTTCTCTTACCGAGTATAAAGGCAAGAAAAAGCTAATCTCTATAGTTCCGAGTTTGGATACGCCGGTTTGTGCTACATCTGCTAAAAAGTTTGACGAAGCGATAGGAAAATTAGCGGATAGCGTATGCATCGTCGTATCTGCAGATTTACCTTTTGCAATGTCACGCTTCTGCGATACCGAGTCACAGAAGCATATTATCCCTCTGTCAATGATGCGTTCTAGGGAATTTGCCCAAGATTATGGTGTATTAATAGAAGATGGTCCTCTCGCCGGTATTACCGCAAGAGCCATTGTTGTATTGGATAAAACGGATATCGTTAAATATTCCGAATTAGTCAGTGAAATTAGCAACGAACCTAATTATGAGAAAGCACTGGAAGCTCTCAAAAACGCCTAAAATGAGACCCGCTGTAATAACCCCAGACTGTAGGGACACCTCTCTATAGGGTCGTCTGCAGGCACCTTTCAAAACTTAGTATATGCTGTGTTAAGCGTAGCGTAGATATATAGTGGTCAGAATTGACTAAAATTCTTGTTTACTTTTTGAATTGTAGATTTCTCTATACTAAGCCCTAGCAAAGGAAATCACAAACGGCATAGAACACTATCCTCCGCCAGCTTGTCGGATGAAAAAATTCTTTAGGGTAGGCATCCTGTTGACTAAGTGTAATCCACCGGTTCGTGCGTATATCCACATCGGCGATTGGTTGAAAAACAGCCACAGTAAGTATTCTAATCCGACTTTCATACATTGATTATAACCTTTAACGGTACGCTCATAACGGCGCAATAACGGATAACTCAATCGTCCATTGCGTTCATCTAATAAGCGAAGTAGCACAGCTAAATCTGCATAGCCTAAATTCGCACCTTGCCCAGCAAGCGGATGTATATTGTGAGCTGCATCTCCTATTAGCATCATTCCCGGTATTACATATCGGTCAACATAGCCACCGCGTAGTTCAACAGAAGCGACTGAACTTAGCAGTGATAATTCTCCGAGACATCCTTCTATTTCTTGCTCGGTTATTTTAATTAAGTCCTCGTTGTTTAGTTCGGCAATCCTCAGCGCTGATGAATTAGGATACGACCATACAACCGCACAGACCCGATCTGCTAGTGGCAGGAATGCCAATACTCCGTTAGCAGAGAATCGTTGCCATCCGGTCATCTTATGATCCTTTGCTGTTTGCACTATATAAGCAAATGCAGTTTGTTGATAGTCTTTTACAAACCACTTTACACCCATTAACCTACGCACTCTGGAATGTATGCCGTCAGCTCCGATGACCAACGAAAACTGCCGTTGCTCTCCGCTTTGTAATTCTGCCTCGACGATACCGCCTTTTGATACATTTGCTGATATTATTTGTGTATCACTACAGTGTATAGAACCGAGTTGATTGATACGCTGCCACAATGCATCTATCAAACATTTATGCTCAAGGATAATACCCAAGCGTTGCGCACCCATATCGCTTGCATCAAAGTGTATACGCCCGCTGCTATTGGCATCCCATACCTCTAAGGCTTCAAAGTCTGAATAGCGAGACAGTAAAGGTGTTACTCCAGCAGCTTTTAATAGATCAACCGACGCTTGGCTCAGTGCATAGGTGCGGGCATCGTAAGATACCGTATCGATATCGGCATCAGGTCGCCTAGCAAATAGTTGCACACTGATATTGAGTTGTGCTAAGCAAATAGCGCAGCTTAAACCGATCACGCCGCCACCGACTACTGCAACTGTCTGATTAGATTGTTGCATGGCGTGATTTTATGCTTGTACCGCTTGCAAGCCGCGGCCAAGGTGGCGATAGCCCTAGTGTTTTGCGAACTAAAACACGCCGTATAGGTGGCACCATGTCGAGAATGCTTAAGCCGCTACCTAGTAAAGGTGCGAACGGTGGCTTAAGTCCAATACATAATTTTGCCATCGCATGAGTGAAGTATATGACTTTACGTACATCGCCTCGCCGTTGTTGGCAGTAGTTATCTAGTAAACCCATTGCACCTGGGTCGGGCGCACCATATATGTGTTCGGCTAAAAATGCAATATCACGCAGTGACAGATTTAATCCTTGACCACCGACAGGATGTATAGTTTGAGCGCTGTCACCAAGCAATACCGCTCTGCCTATAGCGACATGTTTGGCATAACATAAAGTTAGAGGATAGGCAGTCCGTTTCCCTATTTTGTATATTTTGTCTATACGATTTCCTAGGTCTTGTTGCAATTGGTCGATAAATTCGCCATCGGATATATTCATAGCCGTAGTGCCTGCTGTCCCTACATAAACTCTGCCGATAATATATTCTCCGCGCCGATATGGCAACACGGCGATTAAACCATCGCTAGTAAAACGTTCGTAGGCGGTGTATTGTTCCAACGATTTGCTATATATGCGGGTGACGACTGCCGATTGTTTATAGTCTTTATATTGAAATGAAAAGCCTAACATGTTGCTAATATCGTTTTGGCGTCCTGAAGCTAAAATTAGCAACTTTGTTTTAATGGTGTGGCAAGTGCCGTTTTGTTTTAGCGACAATGATATATGTTTCCCTTGATCTATCGCAGTGTCCACTTGGGTAGACGAGTATATTGTCAGATTATCCAATCTGTGCAGTGTTTTATGCAGACTACTTAATAAATCTGATGCCTGAATAACGCAGCCCAGCAGATCTATACCTTCGTCTTCGGCACGGATGCGAGTGGCCCCGAACGCTTCTTTACGCGACACTCGTATCTCTCGCACTGGGCATACCTTATCCTCAATGTCACTCCAAACACCGATATTTTTTAGTATACGCCTACTACCATCCGACAATGCGATGCCGCGTAGCGGAATCTTATTTGCGCCATCTACTCTGATATCGTGGCTATCTATGATCGCAATAGAACTGTGGTAATGAGACAGAGTCGCTGCTGCCGACGCTCCTGTTAGCCCAGCTCCGACGATGACGATATCATATGGCATAAAATTGTACGACTAATTATCCGCTTGCAGCCATAACAGCTTCAATATCATCCACCTCCTTAACCAGATGTTGGCTGAGTACTTTAGGTTTTTGATTTGTTACTAGAACATCGTCCTCTATACGGATGCCAGTGTTGCGGAAATGTTTAGCAATATCGAGTCGGTTAGCTATGTACAGCCCCGGCTCAATGGTCAATACCATGCCTGCTTCAAAACGGCGGAGTTTGCCCGATTTATCCTTGTTGGCATCTGTTGTATCGTGAACATCTAATCCCAGCCAATGACCGATGCCGTGCATATAAAAATCTCGATAAGCTGCGCGCTTAATCAGAGCAGATAGCGGTCCTTTTAATAAGCCTATATCAATGAGTCCTCGGCTTAAGCTATGCGCTGCAACATTGTTTACATCGCACCAGCTATTACCGACTTTAACCTTAGCAATGGCTTGCAGCTGTGCTTCTAATACAACTTCGTAGAGTTCTCTTTGGTGACTCTTAAAACGCTTAGAGACCGGAATAGTGCGGGTTATGTCACTCGCATACATTTGATATTCAGCACCTGCATCTATGAGTAACAAACTGCCTGCTTTCAGGCGACTTTGATTATTGGTATAGTGCAGCACGCAGGCGTTCGCACCACCGGCAACTATAGACGGGTATGCTGCACGAGCATTATGTTGATTAAACACGCGCATAATCTCCGCATCTATTTGGTATTCGTATAATTGCGGACGACACATCTGCATTGCCCGGCGATGCGCACCGACTGAGATATCCACGGATTGTTGTATACCCTCTATTTCCAGCCTTGATTTCTTAAGCCTCAGCCGCCCTAATAGCGTGCGTATATCAATATAATGATTAGGTATTGTATGCCCGCGTTGGTTCCAGTATGCTTGTCCACACAGATCGACTAGTTGTGAGAACCTATTGCCATCAAGCGTATCGCAGTATAAGTTTTTTCTGCCATCTATCAATTGAGTAAAAACTTCAGAGAATGCATCCATTGGAAAAATTTTATCTGCACCAAAAGCTCGCTTCGCTCGATCAACACCTATACGAGCACCTTCCCACAAGGCAGTGTGTTCATCGTTTGGTGTACAGAATAAAATATAATCACCTAAAGAATGTCCGGCAGCAAGTACCATAATCATTTTATCTTCGGCATTACCATTGAGATAATAAAAATTACTATCTTGGCGATATCGATGATCAACATCATTGGAATAATTTCTCTGTTCGGCAGCAAACAGGCATACAATGGAATCCACTCCAGCTGCCTGCAAAACATGTTTTCGGCGATTAGCTAACTCTTTTTGAAAAATATTTTTTTGCGTCAAAACTTTGTTTACCATGTGAAGCTACTTCATAACAAGCGTATATTATTATAATCTTTAGTATGAGTTTTTATCGTTTATGTGTTGCTAAAGCACTTTGTCAGTTTGCCCAAATGCTGTGTAACTTATTGATAAACAGGAGTTATTTCGTTAATCTATCAGGTGTTTGGATTCTTTTATAAAGCAGTGCGAATAAAAAGTATCACGATATATTTTATCGAGCAAGCGTAATAGTAGACTCTATTTGCATGCTTAAGTGCTAAAAACATCCGTTTATAAGATGACTATAAAACTTGACGAATAAAAAAAAAACTATATCATCAGTACCTAATATGAATCAATTAACCTCTGAAAAATCTAATATAGATTCTATGTCGGAACTTGAGGAGCAAGTATCCTTGTTGCTTGATAGTCACGACAAGCTAAGAGAAGAGAACAGAATACTTTCTCAACAGAACCAAACTTTAGTATCTGAGAACTCTGTGTTGTCGGAAAAAAACAGGCAGGTAAGAGATAAAATAGAATCTTTACTAGAGCGTCTGAAAAGCATGAGTGGAGACACTGCTGATGAATGATGTTAAGCAAAAAGTTGAAGTAAGTATTATCGGAAAGTATTACCTAGTCAACTGCCCACAGCAAGAACAAGAAAAGCTAGCCGAAGCGGTTGATTTTCTGAACGAAAAAGTAGAGGAACTCAGGCAGAAAATGCACGGTATCAAGGTGGGAACTACCTATGACCGTGATAGCTTGCTGGCTGTTATTGCCCTTAATTTGAGTTATGAACTGATAAAAATGAATACTATGGTTTCCAGTAAATCTCTAGCAGCCGAAAAGCTGGTTAAGCAAATCAAAAGTAGCTTTGCGCAGCTGGAGTTGGAATCAGACTATACAACCCAAAAGAGTTTTGAGATGTCCCTGTGATGCACGCGAATCATCTATATAATCCTTTACCGTATTTAACGCTTAAGGTGTGTTGCGATGATACCGGTGTGCATGCTCAACATTATGAGAAGCCTAAAGGTATTAGGCGTGGCACCATTCCTATATCTGAGGGTCTAGGATTGCCGATGAAAACGGCATTGTCGGGGGTATCTCGCACATTAAGGGCGGCGACTGCAGCAGTATCGGATATCACGAGATATTCTATAAGGCAGCTGAGCCGGTTAACATGCTACACAACATTAAAGGGGGTAGACTATGGCTACCAAGCGTAGAACTGTAAAAAGGCTAGTAAAGAAAAAACCGAGCACTAAAAAGCGTTCGGTGCTAGCCAAACGCAGAGCGGCGAGTGCTGCTCTTAAAAAGAAGGCAGCTCCTAAGAAGAAGAGTACTTCTACGAAGAAGCGTGCAGCTCCTAAGAAGAAGAGTACTTCTACGAAGAAGCGTGCAGCTCCTAAGAAGAAGAGCACTTCTACGAAGAAGCGTGCGGCTCCTAAGAAGAAGAGCACTTCTACGAAGAAGCGTGCAGCTCCTAAGAAGAAGAGTACTTCTACGAAGAAGCGTGCGGCTCCTAAGAAGAAGAGTACTTCTACGAAGAAGCGTGCGGCTCCTAAGAAGAAGAGTACTTCTACTAAGAAGCGTGCAGCTCCTAAGAAGAAGAGTGCTTCTACGAAGAAGCGAGCAGCGCCTAAGAAGAAGGCGGCTAGAAAGAAAAGATAATATCTTTTCTGTGATAAGCCCTGGTGTTAAAGTCGGGGCTTATCCCATATTTTCAAATGCTGGGTGTGGTGGTATGTAGCCACGCCTTGCGAGCATCTAATACACTTCAGCGCATCACTGATGTGTTTCCAATAAATTATAAAAGTTAAGTTATATATGAAATTGATAATTAATATGGCACAGATAATGGTGCCGGTATATTTAATATTTTGTCTACTTTCGATAAGCGTGGCGTCAGTCGCTTATGCAGACAGCATGCATCGCCCTGATATGCATGCGCCTATTGGCGTAATGGGTGATCACGGACACAAGAAGGGCGAATGGATGTTTTCTTATCGCTACATGCGTATGGAAATGGACGGCAATCGTTCGGGTTCCAGAGACCAAACTATCGCTGAAGTACAACAAAATTTTTTGATAGCACCCATTGAGATGACAATGGAAATGCACATGTTCGGCGCTATGTATGGTTTAGGCAACAATCTCACTCTAATGGCTATGTTACCTTATATAGATAAGTCTATGGATTTAATCAATCGCGCGGATGTAAAGTTTAGAACTCGCGCACAAGGCCTGGGAGATACTAAGCTAATGGTTATGCGCAAACTATACAGCAAAAAGTCGGCTGATATGTCCTCTCGTTTGGGTATCGGACTAGGTTTAAGCCTGCCTACTGGAGATACCAACAAAAGAGGTACTACCCCATTAGGGAATATACGTTTACCTTATCCTATGCAGCTTGGTTCGGGTACCTACGACCCGATGATAGGGCTGACTTATGCTAGCTTTTACCCACAATGGTCGTGGGGAATGCAATTCCGTACAACCCAGCGACTAGGTAAAAACAACGAGGGTTATCGTCTAGGCGATGAATATTACGCAACCACTTGGGCGGCATACAAATATTCTGATTCTTTAAGTGTCGCAATGCGCGTTGACGGCAAGTCGTGGAACAACATATCCGGACGAGATAGAAATATAAGTCAGTTTATTAGAATGGGAGACAACCGAATACCATCGGTGCCGACAGCTTATCCTAATCTACGTGGTGGTGAACGCGCCGATGTAGGTATTAGTGTCAACTTCATACAGCAACACGGTATGTTCAAAGACCATCGGCTTGCCGCCGAGTTTTCTATACCCTTCTACCAACATTTAGACGGCCCCCAACTGGAGGTTGACTATATGTATACACTAGGTTGGCAAGCGCTATTCTAAAAAGCTATCGGTTCTGAGAGCATCGCTAAGATTTTGCATAAAGCAACTCATCTTTGTTATCGCGACGAACAGCCTAATCTTCTGCTATAATCGGAGCAACTACCCCATCAAAATAAGTGCAGTATCACTCATAGTTTCAATCTCCAATCATAGCCATGGAATTTAGCGTTGCTTTGTATGAATCTCTGCTGCGTTTGTTGAACTTAGACGCCGATTTGCTTGAGATAGTCTCACTGTCATTGCGCGTCAGCTTAACTTCAGTATCAATAGCTGCGCTTATCGGTTGTCCATTGGGAGCATTGCTTGCCATTGTGCGCTTCCCGACTCGGAACTTTTGGATTAATTTGGTCAACGCGTTTATGGGGCTGCCGCCAGTAGTGGTCGGTTTAGTTGTTTATTTACTGTTATCTCGCTCTGGTGCACTGGGCATGCTTGAATTAATTTATACGCCCACTGCAATGATTATTGCGCAAACACTTTTGATTTTACCCATTATCACTGCATTGGTATGTCAAACCATAGACGATTTATGGCGTCTTTATAGAGATCAACTGCTATCGTTAGGTAGCACGGCAATGGCGTCCATTCGTACGCTGCTTTGGGAGGCGCGTTTTAGTCTGATAACCGCAATACTAGCAGGCTTCGGACGTGGAATTGCGGAGGTCGGTGCAGTGCTTATAGTCGGTGGTAATATCAATCATTCTACCCGCGTAATGACCACTACGATTGCGTTAGAAACTAGCAAAGGGAATTTATCTTTGGCGTTAGCACTCGGCATTATATTGATTGTCTTGTCTTTGTTGATCACTTCTGCTGCGCAGATTGCTAAGCGCTTTGAACCAGTCAGTCGTTGATTGCAACTAAAAGCTATGGAACTTCAACTCAACCAGCTAAGCTATCACCGCGGTGATAAGCCACTCATTAACAATATTAATTTGCATAGTGCGTCGCAGCACTGTACTGCCTTGTTAGGTGAAAATGGCGCTGGCAAGACCTTACTGCTCTATTTATGCCACGGCTTGCTCAAGCCAAGTTGCGGTGAAGTATTGTGGAACGCACATCCGCCCCACGCTTGGCGAGGGGCGATTACTATGGTGTTTCAAAAGCCTCTTTTACTCAGACGCACTGCGTATAAAAACATAGACCACGCATTGTTTTTGCAAGGACTGCCTAGGGCGAAGCGCACCACGCGCATCATGACTGCTCTAGAGCAGGTCGGTATGACCGAATATAGGGAATGTCATGCCCATCTATTGTCGGGCGGACAGCAACAACGCCTTGCTATCGCCCGTGCTTGGGCATTACAACCGTCGGTAGTTCTGATGGATGAACCGACTTCGGACCTTGATATAAACTCGGCAGCAACAGTTGAGAATATCATAAAAGATATGCAGCGCAGTGGCATAAAAATAATTATTACAACGCATAATCTTGCACAAGTAAAGCGCCTGTGTGATGAAGTGATATTTATGAATCGAGGAAGACTGTTGTCCCATTCAAACAAGGATGATTTTTTCAAAGGGGCAACCGAAAAGCCGATATGTACATTTATACAATCGCAAGAGTTTTAGTTGTCATTGTGGCGTTAACTGCTGTTGTGCAAGCCACCGAACGCCGCATCGTTTTGGCTTCCACGACATCCGCAGACAACTCTGGTTTGTACGATTATCTATTACCTAGGTTTACTGCTACGACTGGTATAAGAGTAGATGTGATTGCTGCTGGTACTGGGCGCGCGCTCAAAATCGCCGAGCAAGGTGATGCTGATTTGTTAATAGTGCACGACGAACAGTCGGAATTGGCTTTTGTCAACTCCGGCTACGGTATAGATCGCTGTACATTTATGTATAACGATTATGTACTCGTGGGAGCTGCGGCAGATAATCTCAGCATCAGCAACAACCCGACCACGGACATTGCCCAAGCAATGCAAATAATTGCTACCAACGCCGCTACTTTTATATCACGCGGTGACGATAGCGGAACGCATAAAAAGGAACTTGCCTTATGGGCTTTAGCTGGCGTTGATATAACTGCCGCCGACGCTTGGTATCGAGAGGTCGGTGCTGGCATGGGAGCGACCTTAAATATCGCCAACGAACTATCGGCTTATACTCTAGCCGACCGCTCTACTTGGATTAGCTTTAATAACCGCGACAATTTAGTCATCGTAAAGGAAAACGACCCATTGCTGTATAACTATTACAGTGTCATACTAGTCAATCCCAAACGATGGTCTAAAATTAACTCGCAAGATGCACGTTCTTTTTATCAATGGTTACTTTCCCCACAAAGCCTAGAGTTGATAAAGTCCTTTAATATCCGGGGTCTACAGTTATTTTATCCTCTGAAAATAGACCATTCGTCCGAATTTTGCTAGCAGCTACTGGACATTTGTTATATTAAAGGATAGGCCTAAGCCTAAAAAAGCTAAAACAGTTTATGGCTTGCACTGGTACTTGCATTTTGTCGGTTTGGCGCCATATATGATAAACTTTACATAACAAAAGCAGCCGAGATTGGATATCGAGAGAGGTGAGAAATGAGTGACTTTTTAAAAAACCTAGTTTTGTGGATCATAATCGCTGCCGTAATGATGGCAGTGTTTAATAATTTTATCGGCAAAAGAGAACCGATGTCAGATATCTCTTATTCAAGATTTATTGCTGATGTAGAAAATCAACAAGTGCGTAGTGCTGAGATAGATCCTGACAAACGTACGATTACCGGATACTACACCGACAACCGCCGCTTTGTCACTTATATGCCGCAAGATCCGCAGTTGGTCGATCAGTTGCTTAGTAATAATGTAGAGATTATGACTAAACCGATAGAAAAGCCTTCTTTATTTATGGATATTTTAATCAGCTGGTTCCCGATGTTGCTACTAATTGGTGTTTGGATTTTCTTTATGCGCCAAATGCAGGGTAGTATTGGTGGACGCGGCGGTGCTATGTCTTTCGGCAAGAGCCGAGCTCGTCTAATGGGAGAAGATCAAATTAAGGTAACATTCAAAGATGTTGCCGGTGTAGAGGAAGCTAAAGAGGAAGTACTAGAACTGGTTGATTTCTTAAAAGACCCGGATAAATTTCAAAAGCTAGGCGGTCGTATACCCAAAGGCGTGTTGATGGTAGGTTCTCCAGGGACTGGTAAAACACTGTTGGCAAGGGCGATTGCCGGTGAAGCCAAAGTGCCATTTTTTTCTATTTCAGGTTCGGACTTCGTCGAGATGTTCGTAGGTGTAGGTGCCTCTCGGGTTAGGGATATGTTCGCGCAAGCGAAGAAACAAGCACCTTGCATTATATTTATTGATGAGATTGATGCGGTCGGTCGCCACCGTGGCACTGGTTTAGGAGGCGGGCACGACGAGCGCGAGCAAACGCTTAATCAATTACTTGTTGAGATGGACGGTTTTGAAGGGAGTGAGAGCATCATCGTTATCGCTGCCACCAACCGCCCGGATGTCTTAGATCCGGCACTACTGAGGCCGGGTCGTTTTGATAGGCAGGTGGTTGTGCCGTTGCCTGATGTGCGAGGTCGCGAACAGATACTCAAAGTACACATGCGTAAAGTACCTATATCAGACAATGTAAAATCGGATTATTTGGCGCGTGGCACACCGGGTTTCTCAGGTGCTGATCTTGCTAATCTAGTCAACGAAGCCTCATTATTTGCCGCGCGTTATAACAAACAGAAAGTGGAAATGGATGATTTTGAACGCGCCAAAGATAAAATTATGATGGGTGCTGAGCGTAAATCTATGGTGATGAGTGAAGAGGAGAAGAAATTAACCGCTTATCACGAGTCTGGACATGCCATCGTCGGTCGTTTAGTGCCGTCGCACGATCCGGTCTATAAGGTGACGATTATTCCTCGTGGTAGAGCGTTGGGTGTGACTATGTTTTTGCCTGAGGAAGACCGCTATAGCCACACTCGTCAGCGTCTCAATAGTCAAATATCCAGTCTATTCGGTGGACGGGTTGCCGAAGAATTGATTTTTGGCGACGACTCGGTCACTACGGGTGCTTCCAACGATATAGAACGCGCAACCGAACTAGCCCGTAATATGGTTACAAAATGGGGTTTATCCGACCGTCTGGGGCCGTTAAATTATAGTGAGGAAGAAGGCCATCCGTTTCTAGGTAATAAAATGGCGCAACAAGCTAAAACATTTTCCGATAAAACAACAAAGACTATAGATGAAGAAACCTCGCGTATTATTTCGGAGAACTACCAACGTACTAAAACCATACTGGAAGAAAATCTGGATAAATTGCATTTGATGGCTGACGCACTTATGAAATACGAAACTATCGACAGCAACCAGATTGACGAAATTATGGAAGGTAAAGTACCGTCTCCGCCGGAAGGGTGGTCCGACGGTGACGATAGCAGTAGTACTCCGCCTAAAGAAGCGCAGGATCAAGATGGTGATCAACCCCGGGACGATAAGCTAGGCGATCCGGCCAGTTCTCATTAAACAGTCAAGCCGTGCTGCATAAATACACGGCTTTAGAGGGCAGTTGCACGCTTTCACCAAAAGATAGCCCAAAGGGTTTGCTTTTTCCTGTGCTCTACTATTGAATCAACGGTGACAATAAATGGCTTCTAAAACTAAATTTTTTGGTACTGATGGTGTGCGCGGGCGCGTAGGCCAACCGCCTATGGATCCGAATACCGTACTAAAATTAGGTTGGGCAGTAGGTAAAACTCTGGGAGCCCAACATAACGCTAAAGTGTTGGTCGGTAAAGACACTCGTATTTCGGGATATATGTTTGAATCGGCTCTAGAAGCAGGTCTGTCGGCCGCGGGTGCCGATATCGGTTTGTTAGGTCCTTTTCCTACGCCCGGCATCGCCTATTTGACTCAAACCACGAAGGCTTGCGCTGGTATCGTAATTAGTGCATCGCACAATCCGTATCACGATAACGGGATTAAGCTATTTTCTAACAAAGCAACCAAGCTTTCCGAACAACAAGAAATTGAAATAGAACATTGCTTAACCCATCAGATAGAGGATATAGATATCTCGAGCCTTGGTAAAGCTTTTCGTGTTTTGGAAGCGGAGGATCTTTATTATAGTTTTTGCAGGAATGTGCTACCACCTAAAATGAATTTGCAAGGTCTAAAGATAGTAGTTGATTGTGCCCATGGTGCGAACTATCGTATCGCCCCTAGAATATATTCCGATTTAGCTGCCAATCTGGAAGTCATCGGCGCGAAACCTAACGGCTTTAATATCAACGACGGTGTTGGGACTATGCATCCGCAAATGCTACAGCATCAGGTTTTAGAAAACAAAGCCGATTTAGGGATTGCCTTTGACGGTGACGGCGACCGGCTATTGATGGTTGACGACTCAGGAGAACTCGTAGACGGCGACCAGTTGCTATTCTTACTGGCTAAGCATGCGCAGCATCGGAAAAAATTAAAAGGTGGAGTAGTCGGCACTACGATGAGTAATTTTGGCTTGGAGCGCGCCTTGACCGAATGCGGAATACCGTTTGTTCGCACTGAAGTGGGAGACCGATATGTTTTGCATAAACTTCAAGACAAACAGTGGCAATGGGGGGGGGAGACTTCGGGGCATATAGTCTGTTTGGATAAGGCGGCCACTGGCGATGCGATTATTGCCTCGCTACTTGTTTTACAGGCACTTATAGAAACCGATTGCACTTTGGCGGAAGCAGTTGCACCAATGGAAAAATATCCACAAGCCCATGCCAATGTATCGATAGGTAATATTCATAACGGTGGCTTGCTGAAATTAGCATCGCCGGTTGAGGATATTATTAATCGTGCGCGTGAAGCATTGGCTGAGCAAGGACGCGTGTTGATTAGACCCTCTGGCACTGAGCCGATGTTACGCATTATGGTTGAGTCGCATAGCGAAGATGAGAGCCGATTATGGGCTGAGCGCATTGCTGTGGCTGCGCGTGAAAATTTACCGCGAAATTCTTAGCTCCAGCGATGGCAAATCCTCTACTAGTTGCTAACTGGAAATCGCACGGCAACCTGCACAAAAATCAAATATGGATAAAGCAATTTTTGGCACAGCCTTTATCCGCAGATATTGATTTGGTGGTCTGTCCACCGTTTCCTTATATCCCACAGCTACTCGATTTGTGTAAAGGCACTACGGTCGCAGTCGGCGCACAGAATTTGAGTGCATATCAACAGGGAGCTTATACTGGAGAAGTTTCGGCAGACATGCTTAGAGATTTGGGTTGCCGGTATGTTATTATTGGACACTCTGAGAGACGCTCTTTGCAAGCCGAAGACGATAAACAGCTTACTCTCAAGTTGCAAATGGCGATTGACTGTGATTTGATACCTATATTTTGCGTAGGTGAAACATTGCAGCAGCGCGAGCAGGCACAAACTCAAGCGGTGTTGAGCGATCAGTTATCGGCTATAGTATCAGTGCTAAAAAGCACATCGTTTATACTCGCTTATGAGCCGATTTGGGCGATAGGCAGCGGACAAACCGCAACGCCTGAGCAAGCGCAGCAGGTGCATCGCTTTTTGCGTGAATATTTAATCGAACGGTTGAGTAACAACGCAGCTGAGATTAGTATAATATATGGAGGTAGCGTTAATCCGAATAATGCAAAGGAGTTATTTGCCGAGCGCGACATAAGTGGTGGTTTGGTTGGCGGTGCTTCGTTAAAAGCCGAAGATTTTTCACAAATATATGGCGCCTTCAAAGAAATGATATAAGTTACAGGATATATTTTATGTTATACAATGTTTTATTGGGATTTGAGACCATACTGGCGATTGTTATAGTCGTATTGATTTTGCTGCATCGTGGGCGCGGTTCCGAAGCGGGTGCGGTTTTTACTGGCGGCTCTTCGGCTTCGGTTTTCGGTTCCAGAGGTTCCACGCCATTTCTAACTAAACTGATAGCCTCGCTTGCCTTCGTTTTTATATTGAACAGTCTTAGCTTGGCTTATATCGCCAATCGCGATTTTGGTAGCGGTAGTGTGATAGAAGAAATTAACATAGAGCAGCCACCAGTGGTAGATAGCTTGCCTGTTGACGCCGAAGATGATTTACCTGTAGAGGAAGAAGTGTTCGTCGATGAATTTATCGATGATATACCAGAACAGATTATAGAACAGGAATCTAACGAAGATCTCTCGGATATTCCTATGCTAGACGAGAACGACCAAAGCGAAGAAACAATACCTCAAGACTCTCCGACCGATGGAGTCCGGTAAATAATCGGAGCCGATGTGGTGGAATTGGTAGACACGCTGTCTTGAGGGGGCAGTGGCGATAGCCGTGCCGGTTCGAGTCCGGCCATCGGCACCATAGTTACTACAGTTATTACTCAGTTGTACTAAAGCCAGAACCCAGATATATATTACGGGCAGCTTTGTTTTTAAGTATCTCGTCGGGTGAACCATGACAGAGCACTTCACCGCCGTAGATGATATAGGCACGGTCGCAGATCTTTAGTGTTTCGCGCACATTATGGTCGGTAATAAGCAAACCAATGCCTTGTTCCTTGAACTGCAATGTTAGTTTTTGCACTTCGCCGATGGCAATCGGATCTATGCCAGCAAAGGGTTCATCGAGTAGCATAAAAGAGGGTTCTATTGCCAGCAGTCGGGCAATTTCTACTCGTCGTCGTTCGCCACCTGATAAAGAAATAGCAAGTTGTTTGCGCACTCCTTGTAGCTTGAGTTCGTCGATTAGCTTCTCTATTTTGTCGGTTTTTTGTTTGCTTGCTAAATGCGACTGAATTTCTATCGCTGCCTTAATATTTTCTTCGACGGTCAATTTTCTAAAAACCGATGCTGCCTGAGGTAGATAGCCGATACCTAGCTGTGCTCGTTTATGTACCGGTAATTCAGAAATATCTGAGCCGTTCAGTTTGATATGACCGCGATTCGCTTTCAGTAATCCGACAATAGTATGGAAGGTGGTCGTTTTACCCGACCCATTGGGTCCTAGCAAGCCAACTATTTCACCGGTTCTCAGCGTTAATGAGATAGATTGAACTGCCCACAGATGCTTGTATTTTTTAGCTAAATCGACTACTTCCAATCGTTCGCTGTTATGTTTGGCATTCACGGTCAGAGGATGTATCATTCAACAGCTTCGGTCTCGGGTTGGATAATCAGTCTGACGCGATTTTTTTTCTTTTGCATATTGACGGTCTTTTTTTCTATATCATAAATAGCATAATCGCCAGTCAATAACTTACTCTCTTCCTTGATTTTCACTTGCCCAAGAAAATCGACAATGCCTTGTTGAACTTTATACTCAATGCGCTGTGCCTCTGCTGCGATTGTTTGTTGCTGATCGCGACGCGTCAAACGGCTCGGATTAGCGGTTGCTATCAGCTTTGATACTTTATCGTCAACGGTGTGCACTTCAACCATATCACCTTCAAGCGTTATATCACCCTGTGATATTTTGACATTGCCGCGATAGATAGCCACCCCAGTTCGATTGTTATAACTCACGCTATCCGCTTCCAACTCTAGAGCATCTTTGGCTTGTCCTATAACCCCTCCCGCTATCGTTGTTAAGAGTAGCACTGCCGTAATTATGTTTCTTAACTTAACCATGTGTCACATTGAGTTCAACGAGTATTCAATACTTTTATATTTGATAGAAGCCGGATAGTTTGTTTTTCTAGGTCTGCAATCATACCCATGCCTTCTGTTATTTTGTTATGTTGCTTAAATGTAGCTTTCGCGTCGGTGTAAGCTGTTTTTTTGTCTAGATCAATCGTTGCATCACTGGTATATAAATACTCCGGCATATTAGTTTGCTGATTAATACGGTAAATAGCAACATCACCTAATAAATCAATGAGTGCAGAGTCGTTATTAATATGCCCTTTATTTGCCGAAAGATTCAGCGGGGTGGCATCAGGGGTCTGATAGATGAACAGAGGTTTTTCAAACTCTAATCCGTTATCTTGTAGGTAAAGTATCACCGGACTAGTTAGTCGGTAAAGTAAATTTGCGTTATCGTCATAGGCGTTAATCGTCGCCTCTTCAAATCGACTATTATTACCGTTTTGCAACAAGGTGTCTACGCTGAGCTTGAAGTCGGCTTGCATCGTGCTACTCAGCAGCGCAATTAAGCCTAACGATAGGCAATATAAGCTAAATGAAAGTTGTTTATACAATGTTTTGTCTGTATTCCTGGTAGCTAAAGAGATTCTTTATTTGCTGATGGTAATGTTTCATAAGAGTTGAAAATCTTGCAGAATACTTTTGCCGTGGCTTGAGCATCGTAGAGTGCTGAATGTGCCGAATTAGCATTCCATTCATAACCGGCGACATCGGCAATTTTTGCCAGTACCGTTTGCTTATAAGCGAGTGCGCCCAAGGTGACCGTATCTAGACTACTAAATTTGTGAAAAGGATTATTTTTGACATTACTGCGGTGGATTGCAGCATTTAAAAATTTAAGGTCAAAAAAAGAATTGTGTCCGACGAGTATAGCTCGGCTACATCTATAGTACTGAAGTTCAGCGTGTATTTTATTAAAGGCAGTAGTCAATGCTTCGCGTTCGTCTAGTGCTAGTCGTAGCGGGCTGTAGGGATCGATACCGTTGACCTTAAGTGCGGTGGCTTCTAAGTTGGAACCTTGAAATGGCTTTACATGGTAATGCAAAGTTGTTTTTTCATACAACTTAAAGTTCCGATCAACACCAATAACGACCACTGCGAATTCTAACAACGCATCAGTTTTTTCGTTGTAGCCGCCGGTTTCTATATCAACCACAACAGGTAAGAAGGAGCGAAACCGTTCTTGCATCCAATTTATTTGTTCGTTGTGTTGAGCGTTCACATCTACTTTCACTACAGCCGGATTATCCACGGGCAATACTCCATTCAAGTTTCTGGTTTGCTAACATAGGCACGATGTTCTCATCGCCAATATACTCAGCAACATGCATCGCTTTTTTCACTAGTTTAATCCGTTTTTTGTTGGTAGGAAGTTTATAAAAGCGCGCCCCGTTGATGCTTGAGAATTGCTCTAGTTTATGCAATTTGTGTTGGTTTTCAAATATTTGCGCATAAACACTCATTGCAACTGGTGCGTTGAATATACCAGCACAACCACAAGCACTCTCTTTTGCCGAACGGCTGTGTGGTGCGCTATCAGTACCTAGGAAAAAGCACTTGTACCCACTGCAAGCGGCTTCTATCAATGCTGTGCGATGTCTGTCACGCTGTGGTAGAGGCAAACAGTAGTTGTGCGGATGTAATCCTCCATCAAATAGCGCGTTGCGCGTATATAAAAGATGATGCGGTGTAATCGTCGCCGAAGTATAGTCGTCGTTATCCTTAACATATTGCACGGCGTCGCTCGTTGTAATATGTTCAAAAACGATTCTTAGCTCTGGGAATTGCTTTCTAATCGGCGTGAGACTGTTGTCAATAAAATGTTTCTCACGATCGAAGATATCTAGATCAGGGTCAGTGCTTTCGCCATGTACTAAAAGCGGTAGATCGCATTGTTGCAGTGCTTCTAAAATATGATAGATCGTGTCAACTGATCCAATGCCTTTTTCGGAATGTGTGGTTACTCCCCGAGGATATAATTTAACGCCATGAATAAAGTCGCAGGCTGCAGCCGCCCTAATAGTTTGTGCTGACATATCGTCGGTTAGATAAAGCGTCATCAATGGTTCAAAATCGGCAACCGCTGCAAGAATCCTGTTTTTATAGTCGCGGCACTGTGCAACTGTAGTTACAGGAGGACTTAAATTAGGCATAATGATTGCTCTCTTGAACACATCTGCACTATACCTTGCAACTGTTCGCAGTGTGTCCCCATCCCTCAAATGCAAATGCCAATCGTCGGGTTGAATAATTGTTAATTCCGATAATTCATGCTTGACCATAGCTGTTATTATATAAGACCGCTTATAATATGCAGTTTAACTAGGTTTAATTAGATATGATAAGAGAAATTTTGAGTCACGCCCATGTCGGATATTTCTAAAATAGTATTGGCTTATTCGGGTGGTCTGGATACTTCAATTATACTCAAATGGCTGCAGCAAGAATATAACACCGAAGTCTATGCTTTTATTGCCGATGTTGGGCAAGGGGAGGAAATTGAACCGGCGGTAAAAAAAGCCCGATTGTTGGGAGCTGCTGATGTTTTTGTTGAGGATTTACGAGAAACCTTTGTCGGTGATTTTGTCTTTCCTATGTTTCGCGCCAACACGGTTTATGAAGGGGAGTACTTATTAGGCACTTCTATTGCACGACCGCTCATTGCCCAATATCTAGTAAAAGCGGCCGCCGCAGTAGGAGCCGATGCTATTGCCCACGGAGCTACGGGGAAAGGCAATGATCAAGTGCGCTTTGAGTTATCTGCCTACGCGCTAAACTCCGATATTCGTATCATTGCCCCTTGGCGACAGTGGCAACTCAATTCGCGCAGCGCCTTGCTTGATTATGCCAGACAACACAACATACCCACTGAAAGTACTTCGGGTGGTGCACCTTATTCAATGGATGCCAACCTGTTGCACACCTCTTATGAAGGTGGCATATTGGAAGATCCGTCGTCTGCGCCCGAACCGACGATGTGGCAAAGAACCGCTGATCCGCAAAACACTCCTGATATACCACAAACTGTAGAACTCGCTTTTAACAAAGGAGATCCGTGTGTGATAGATGGTGACACGCTGTCGCCGGCCAAGATGTTAGAACGCTTAAATCAAATCGCCGGTACACACGGTGTAGGAAGAGTGGATATGGTTGAGAACCGCTATGTAGGCATGAAATCCAGAGGCTGTTATGAGACCCCCGGTGGCACACTATTGCTGAAAGCACACCGCGCAATAGAATCGCTTACTTTGGATAGAGAGTTGGCACACTTAAAAGATGAACTGATGCCGCGTTATGCTGCACTAATTTATAACGGCTATTGGTGGAGTGAAGAGCGTAGAGCATTGCAACAACTTATTGATTATAGCCAAGCGAATGTGACTGGCACAGTACGCCTGAAGTTATACAAAGCGAATGTTGAAATCATCGGCAGACAGTCACCCAATAGTTTATTTGACAGTGCGGTTGCCAGCTTTGAGGATGACCAAGGCGCATACAACCCACGCGACGCTGAAGGTTTTATCAAACTTAACGCACTACGCCTGCGCAAATCAGGAGCTACTGATAACTAAGAATAGTTTGCATACTACTAGACCTAAAGGGCGCACGCGTGTTGCTGGCTGTGGGCATGTGTAACCTGCTATGGCGCATCGTAGAGCCACCTAGTCATAGTAGCGGCATAAATACCCATTGAATATTTGCTGAGTTTTATTATAGATAACTAGGTTATAATTGCCTATCAATGTCCTTAGTAGTCCAAAAGTTCGGCGGCACATCGGTTGCTTCCGTTGAATTAATCGAGCATGTTGCAACCTTAGTTAAAGACACCTGTAGCCAAGGCCATCAGGTTATCGTCGTGGTCTCGGCGATGAGCGGTGAGACTGACCGATTGCTCGGCTTGGCTGAGAAAGTGGATGAGTATTATAACGGTCGAGAACTAGACGCGCTATTGGCTACTGGTGAACAAGGCAGTGCTGCTTTATTGGCGATAGCTTTGAATAAGCAGGGCATTCAGGCAGTTTCTATGACCGGCTGGCAAGTCGGTATGCTGACCGACCAGAACTACAATAAAGCGCGCATCCAATCTATAGATGCAAGCAAGATAAAAAAGTGCTTGGAGCAGAGCAAGGTAGTCGTGGTAGCAGGTTTTCAAGGTATAGATGAGAATGGCAACATCACCACATTAGGGCGTGGTGGGTCGGATACCACCGCAGTTGCACTCGCAGCCGAACTTAAATGTTTGGAGTGCAGAATCTACACGGATGTGGACGGTATTTACACTACTGACCCGCGCATTGAACCCAAAGCCCGCCGCCTCAAGTCGATTACTTTTGAAGAGATGCTAGAAATGGCGAGTTTGGGTTCCAAAGTGTTGCAGATACGCTCAGTGGAATTAGCCGGCAAGTATAATGTACCCATCAGAGTATTGTCTACCTTCAAAGAAGGTCGGGGTACACTGATTAGCTATGAGGAAAATTCAATGGAAAAGATGAGAATTTCGGGTGTTGCATCCAATCGTGATGAAGCGCAGCTGACTGTGCGCGGGGTGCCTGATAAGCCTGGGGTTGCAGCGAATATATTGGCACCAATCGCAGATGCCAATATAGAAATAGATATGATTGTTCAAAATGTTGGTTCGCGGGATGGTATTGCCGACTTTACTTTTACTGTCCATCGCAGAGACTATCGCAAAGCGATGCAAGTTTTGGAGAACACAGTTGCAGAATTGGGATCTGGCCGAGTCATCGGCACTGACGACATTGTCAAGGTTTCTTTAGTCGGAGTTGGTATGCGCTCGCACGCTGGGATTGCATCTAAAATGTTTAGTGCACTTGCGCAGGCCGATATAGACATCCGCATGATATCTACTTCAGAGATAAAAATCTCCGTTGTCATTAAAGAAGAACTCATGAACAAAGCGGTACAAGTTTTGCACGATGCTTTTGGTTTGGATAAATAGCACTGTCGAGTTTTATCAAGCCTGCCTACAGAACTTTACTGGTTGTGTAGTAGCGGAAACCTAAGGGATTTAATAAGTAGCTAAATATCCTGCTAAAAATCGCCCTTTTTTTCAAGAGATATGCACACTCACCGTTAAATATCGGCTTCAAACCCAAGTGCTACCGAATTAATGCAATAGCGCAAACCTGTAGGTTGGGGGCCATCTTCAAATACATGTCCTAGATGCGCCTCGCAGACTTTGCATAGAACTTCGGTTCGCTTCATGCCTAAGGAATAATCGTCTCGCGTTTCTATTGCTTCCTCGTTGGCGGGAGCATAAAAACTTGGCCAACCACTCCCCGAATCAAATTTAGTTTGTGAAGAAAACAACAGGGCATTGCAACAAACACAACGATAAACTCCTTCAGCCTTGCTTGCATAGTATTGCCCACTAAACGGAGACTCCGTGCCTTTTAGACGACACACTCGGTACTGTTCGTCATCCAATATTTTGCGCCACTCCTGATTGCTTCTAATGATTTTATTCATAAGCAAAAATAACGCTACAACTGCCAAGGTTGCAAGACAATGAAAAAGCTAAGCAAGGAGAGCTATAGGCGCACTACTCAGAGTGCTTCATGGTCAATCGGACTCGTCCTTGTTTATCTATGTCTAGCACTTTCACCCTGACTTCATCGCCTTCATTGACTTTATCCCTAATATTCTTGACATGTTCTTCGCAAATCTGCGAGATATGCAATAAGCCATCTTTGCCTGGCAAAACGGATACAAAGGCACCAAAATCCATAATACGTACAACCTTCCCGTCATAGATCTTTCCTATTTCTACATCGGCGGTTAGTTCTTCAATCCGACTTTTCGCTTGATTGGCTGACTCACCGTCTGGTGAGGCTATCACTATCGTACCGTCATCTTCTACATTAATGACAGCACCGGTTTCTTCAGTTAGCGCTTTGATTGTCGCCCCTCCTTTGCCGATAACATCTTTTATTTTACTCGGCTTAACCTTCAGGGTTAGCAGTTTAGGAGCATACTGTGAAAACGCCTTAGGACTATCAAGAACTGCATTCATTTTGCCAAGAATATGCAGGCGGCCGTCTCTAGCTTGCTCTAAAGCAACGAACATAATCTCTGGACTGACGCCTTCTATCTTTATATCCATCTGCAATGCTGTGATACCTTTCTCAGTACCCGCAACCTTGAAATCCATATCTCCGAAATGATCCTCATCTCCCATAATGTCGCTTAACACCGCATAACGCTCGTCTTGCAAGATCAATCCCATAGCAATGCCACCTACATGCGATTTAAGCGGAACGCCGGCATCCATCAATGACATACTGGCACCGCAAATCGACGCCATAGAACTGGAGCCATTTGATTCGGTTATTTCCGAGACAACTCGTATTACATAAGGAAATTCACTCTTGTCAGGCATTACTGCCTGCAAGCCTCGCTTTGCTAAATTGCCATGACCTATCTCGCGACGCTTAGGAGAACCCATAAATCCAACTTCACCGACACAATAAGCCGGGAAATTATAGTGCAACATAAAACGCTCTCGATACTCATTTTCAAGCCCGTCTATAATTTGAGCATCTTTATCAGTGCCTAGCGTTGTGCTAACAATAGCTTGGGTTTCACCGCGCGTAAATAAAGCGTCCCCATGCACCCTAGGCAATTGCCCGACTTCAATACTAATAGGTCTAATCGTACGAGTGTCGCGCCCGTCTATACGCGGATCTCCGTTGATAATTCTATTACGAACAATCTTCTTTTCTAGCATAGAAAATGCATTCAGTATTTGCATCTCACGGTTGTCTTTATCTTCTTCGTTATTGTCATCAGCGAGTAATGTGAGTGCTCGCTCGCGTAACTCGGCAACTTTCTCTTGGCGTTCAATCTTATCAGCAATGGTATAAGCTGCTTGTAATGCAGAAGCGATGCTGTTCTCCAATTCTTGCATTAATCCATCAAGGTTAGCCATAGGTTGCCAATCCCACTTCGGATTACCAACTTCTTTCGCCATCTCCTTAATTGCAGTGATAGCCGGCTGCATCTGCTCGTGTCCGAAAACAACTGCACCCAACATCTGCTCTTCACTCAACTGGTTTGCTTTTGATTCAACCATAAGAACCGCCTTATCAGTGCCGGCTACAACCAGATCTAGGTCTGAAGCAGACAACTGATCTAATCTGGGGTTTAACAAATAATTCCCGTCTTGAAAACCGATACGCGCAGCTCCTATAGGACCGTTAAACGGAATACCTGAAATAGTAAGCGCAGCGGATGTTGCCAATAGAGCTGGGATATCTGCATCTACTTTGGGGTTTAGTGATAGAACCGTGGCGACAACCTGTACTTCATCAGAAAAACCTTCCGGGAACAAAGGACGGATAGGCCTATCTATTAGCCTAGATGTTAAAGTTTCTTTTTCCGAAGGTCTGCCCTCGCGCTTAAAAAAACCTCCTGGTATTTTCCCAGCCGCGTATGTACGTTCCTGATAATAAACCGACAGTGGTAGAAAATCACGATAGGTGGAAGCTTCTCGCTTGCTAGCAACATTTGCCATAACTACAGTGTCGTCTATATTGACTACTACCGAACTATCAGCTTGCCGAGCAATTTTGCCAGTTTCTAATGTGACACTATGGGCACCATACTGGAATGTTTTCCGCACTACACGCATATTCTCTTTCTCTTCCGCCTAAATGATTATCGGCGCAATCCCAGAGACGATATTAAAGTTTGGTAGCGGTTTTTATCTTTGAATTTTAAGTAATCAAGAAGCTGGCGGCGTGAATTAACCATTCTAAGTAATCCCCTCCGCGAATGTGTATCTTTCTTATGCTCTATGAAATGACTTTGGAGTCCATTGATACGCTTGGTCAATAGTGCAACTTGTACTTCGGTTGAACCAGTATCATTTTCGGAACGCGCATATTGCTTAACTACTTCAATTTTTTCTTCTTTACTTAAAGGCATTTTTTGTCTCTATTAATATCTGTGCATTATATCATAAAAAATAAGATAGCTTGTAAGTTAAATATTTAAGTGTAAGGGCAAAGCAGAAATGTGGGGCTTTTGAAAAAGTAGGCTTTATCCTCTGAAGCTATACTGGGATGAAAAATGTTGATGTGAACGAAAACCTTATCCAGTGAAAATAAAAATCTAAAGTGGCCGATAACCTCTTTTCCACTAAAACGCTGATACTAAAATCTAAAATGGATCACAGGCTATATATAAACTTTAACTGCGATCCAGTATTATAGGAATTTCGTTCCAAATTTTTCCGTCAAGATCCCTACCATTGACCTTTTTGTTACGGCTCTGCCCATCTTCACCCCAACGTCCCCATTGTTTGAAAAAAAACGGAATCTTCTTTGTCTGGCATTGTTTTTGAATTGACATTACCCAGGCTTTATCCATCAATCTGGCTTTATGCCCGGATTCACCACCCACAATGACCCAATGAATACCATCCAAATCTATTACACCTAAATCTTCTAATAAGGGTTCTATAGATAAAAATCTTATTTTTGCTGAAATTTCACGCAGTATTGGTATTCTTGGAAGGCCATGTTTCTTATTTTCTACTGAAACACCAAGCCATATATTGTCAGGAATCATACGCTTATTAAAATATTTTGCCATGATTTTAGGGCGCTTGGTTAAAAGCTGATAGTTATGTTGTGGCGACTGGTGGATTGTCTCCATAACACGGTCAATAAAATGAAACGGAACATAAGGATGGAATAAATCACTCATTGAGTTTATAAAATATATGGTCGGTGTTTTACGCAGCAACGGCTGCTTTAAGCGCTCTTCATGGCAAGACACGGTAAAGCCGTTTTCATAACCAGAAACCCTCATAGCCTGCAATCGTCGTGCCATTACTTCGGCATAACAATACTTGCATCCTGCTGATATTTTTGTGCAACCTGTAACAGGATTCCAAGTGCGTTCTGTCCATTCAATGCCTGAATTACTCATGCTTCAAAACCATAATTTTATCCGTTAAAGAAATAAAGTTGGGTTTCTATTTTTTTTGAGAGAAATCGTAATTTTATCTTTGTATTTATTTCTGTCCTTGTATTCTGTTAGGTAGAAAGCACCTGGTGTTCTTTTCTGCTTCGGAATAATTTCTAGTTTCCCTTCTATTTCCATTTCCTGTAGCACAGGGCGAACATCAGGAGGTAAAAAACCTTTCTTAACAATTTCTTCTGACAGTTCTGTATTACTTATTGGTCCCTGTTTTTTAAGAAGCTCAGACAGATACTGATTTATTTGAGCATTATTAAAATCAGAAAAAGTTAGTTGCTGTTCTAGCTTATTTTTTATATCATTTTTTGCTTTCAAAAATTTTTCTGCACCAGTTCTATGCTTAGTAATAAAAAATAAATGGTAGTGCGTATTTGCTACATTTCTGTTTTCTAATTCATAACTGTATCCATATTCAGTTTGCGCCATTTCTTTTAGAATTTTTATTAGTTTATCTGCAAAAGTGTGCTTTTTGCTTTTGCTTAATTCGCTCTCACTCATGCCTAAATTCAAAAGAAACCGGCGGGCAGGTTTATCTTTGTCATCTTTGTTATCTTTATCATCTTTGAATCTATAGATATGGTAGGTTGGCATAAAGATCAAATAATCAATATTCCTTAAACTGAATAATCTAACTAAGTTGTCTTTTGAATATTGAGTATAGCCGTATGGATCTATAAAAACCAAGCTATGTAGATTACGCTTTCCAGCCAAAAAATGGCTCATTCCATCTAGAAATTTTTTAGCATCCGCATTGAAAGTTTTCACAAAGTCTAAGTATTTATCCATTGATTTTTCTAGTCGCCGATGCTTTTCATCGTCTAGTTCGTTTAGAAATAAACGAATGTCTTTTTTATTATATTTTTCTCTAAATTCCTTTATAGTTTCTACCGCCACCATTGCACTTCCTTTCTCTCCACCATCGTATACTCCTTCGCCTGCGAATGGTTCCCATACAGCAATCCTATCCCACTGATCTGAATTGCACATAACGAAAAGATAATGAGTTAGATACGCTTCGTATACGGCTATCTTCTCTTTTGTGTGTGGTTTCATTGAAGCATTATATGTTAAATGAGGTAAGTTTAGATTCTATATACTTTTTATAAAGTTGTTAGCTATTAGTCAAAGATTGTAGAGATGTTGTTTGTCCAGTAACGGCTATATGCTTTGGAGGCGGTTGGCTCAGGGTTGAACAGCAAAAGTTTGATAGATACTTTTTGATTTTTTTTGTAGGTAAATAATTTAGGTTGTCCTGATTGCTCGAATAACTCTTTGTAACCGTCTATTTTGTGATATGCGTTGGTGTGGGTTGTTCCTTTGGGGTCAACGAATACGATTTGATATTGGTTATCTTTACACATCCAAAAAATAAAATCAGGTAAAAATCGGCTATAGCTATGCACTTTGCTGTTGAAGTAGGGTATGTATATATTGTCCAGTGATTCATCTATTTTACTAAACATCCAGGCGTCCCATCGTCCGTTATCGTTTTGTGCAGTCCATTCTTCTAGTTTTTCAAGAAAATCAATCTCGCTCCGTTCTTTAACGATGTGCTGGATAAAGTTAGCCTGTTTGTGTCCGAGTATGATCGGCAGGTAATAGTGCTTGGCAATTTTTTTGATGGTCAGACCTTCGTGCTCCAGAGATTCTTCTCCGTCAATTATGTCTGCAAGCTGTTCGCGATTAATTAAGTCTTTTTCAAGTTTCTTAAATAATGCGGGCAGTTCCTCATCGGAGGTTTTACCGGCTTTAACCTGACGGATCTTCTTTGAAAGGTCGTTTAGGTATTTCTCTTGCACACGGATTTGGCGAAAATGGACAATGTCTTGCTGTCCTTCTGTTTCCTTGATGGGCCTCACCCCGCGGGTTTCTTCAATTTCGGTGTCAATGTGATGTAGCAGCCGACTTTGCAAAAAGGATAGTTGGTTGTAGTGTTTTTCTGGCTTAATCTCTATATGACTTTGTTGAGTAATCATTTTTTCTAAGCCATCAATCTGCGGTTTTGTCCATCTATCGCGAACGATGAACACTGATTCTGAAGTGGCTGCAAACCAGCGCTTGAATCTGTTCAGGGTTTGCTCGTTCATTGTAAATTTCGGTAGCTGTTGGCTACTACGCACCGCCCGATATTCGGGGACTAGCAAAGGCATTTTTACACGAGTGCTCTTGATTCTGGGTCTTTGTTCGAGTTCAAACCCAGGCAACAATTCAAACGATGAATCTCTTTCCGTTTTCAATCCTTCTAAGACGGTCTTGATGGCTTCGCGATTAGTCGCGAATATAAACAATGTCTCAATCGGCAATACTTTATCTAGGTGTTTTTCTAAGATAGCTTTTGTATTGTCGTCTAATTTAATCTCGCCCTGACTCGGCTGATAATTGCGTCTTTTCAAGTTAGCTTTTTTATTGCTGTCTTTCGTGAGCACTTGTTGTAGACGGCCGCGCTTGCTCGGAAGCGGTTGTATCCGCACTCCGCGGCCGATTGATTGGACGACGAATTTTTTGGCATCGCTACCGACGCCGATATTGATATAGTTGATGATATTGGGGCGATTGGAATCCCAGCTTTCAAAAAATGAACGAGAGCCCATCAGGATAGTAATCGGTCTTTTTTCTAGTTCGTCAAAGAACGATTTTTCTTGCAATGTGGTGGTTTCTTCATAGTTTGCAAGCAGATTGTTGCGCCACTTGGCAGTACTACCAATGCGTATCAATGCAAATGGCGAGGCAGCATTTTTCATCTGAAATGCTAGCTCTTTGTCATCTTTACTACGCACATATTGCAAGGCTCCCTTTCTTGTACTCAGAAAAACCATTTTTCGCAGCTTAGCAACCGTCATTTCTTCAATGGTTTTTTCGTCGCCGTCCAGGATATTTTGTTTGTTTGTGCTGAAAAGTAATTCTGCATTTTCCCAGTTGCTGACTAATTCCTCTTTTGCGGTCTTAAAAAGTTCATCAGTAATCTCTCCGCTGGCTATGCTACGCAAAGTTTCAAAAAAAGCTCGCAGATCATTTCGGTGGATATCGGTATTAACCGAATTGACCAAAGTCAGCATCAACGGTAAGTGATACAAATCGTTTCTCAAACCTGTGCTATCTCGTAGCGCCTCAACCCGCATGGAAATATAAGCAAGGGCGATGAGTGATTTCAAAACTATTTTTTTTCGCTCAGTATCATTCACTTCTTCTCTTCTATACCTAAATGCATCATACTCGCTTTCGTTCAGGTAGATGTTTTTACTTCGTCCTTCTTTTATAAACTCTGCCAAGTTATATTTTTTCACGGTGGTTGCAATATCTTTTGGGTCAGTGAAAGTGGCAGAAAAGTTAAACAGAAATCCGTTGCGTGACATAACGGTATAATATGCTTGCCGTTTAGAATCTTCCTTAGTGCCTTTGTGCGCTTCGTCCAGTAAGATGAACCATTTGCCGTCTCTCTCGTAAGTTTGGTAGTCGGTCCGATTTTCTTTTTGTACATCGGAGATGTTGTCGCTGCGATGATAATATACCGGTATGGTATCTCCTAGAAGACCTTGATGTGCCCTCTGCATTGAGCGCAATGCGATTAAATCAATAGCTGCATCACGCGCATAGTTGAATTCATCAACCGTTTGCCGTATTTGCTTTAACAAATGCTCGCTTGGTGCCAGTATGAGAATGGGGTAGTTGGGAATTTCGTTGCGTTGCTGCAAAAAGTGCAAATACTCTATCAGTTTAATCATCACTAATGTTTTACCGCTGCCCGTTGCCATCCAAAAACACATTCGGTTGATCAGCTGGTGGTATTGGATAGAGGCTCCGTCGGGGGTAATGTATTCCGATAAGATACGGAACACTTCATTTTGTTTGTTTTTTTCTCTATTGGAGCGGGTGTCGTACTTTACTATGTCCGAAAATTGAGCATTTGTATACAAAGCTCTGAAATTCCGCTTACGCCGCTCATCAGTTTGCTCTGGTTCGCTGGGTTGCCAATCGTATTTCTCTTGGTAATATCTAAACAGCGCGCAGGCAGCGTTCTTTAGAGCCGAGCGTTGATAGTCATATAATCGCTTGCGTTCGGAGAATGTGTAAATATCGTCTATACGCCAAGTTTCTGGTAGCTCGTCGTAGTGGACAGAACGGGCTATTTCTTCAAGGGTAGAAGTCATGCATTTCCCCACCATAAATAAGGTTTCAGCAACGATATAAAATGAATCTGCTCTTCTTTATCCATTTTGGTTGGGTTTATTTTCTCTACACTCCCATCGGCGAAGGTCACACTGTCTGCCGTTCGGCGCCGGATATGTTTACCTAGTATGTTGGCTAGAGATTCGGCTATATCTATATCGGAACAAAGCGATTTCAGGTTGATTTTTAGCTTGCCACTTGTTAATGGTTTGACGATATGTGAGAGCTTGTCGTCGGCGAAAAAAACATATTGCTCAAACGGCGACTTTGCACTGTCTAGTTCCAATTGCTCGCCGTCTTCGTAGCGTGCATTTCTCAATGTTTCCTCGTATTGCTCTAAACTATAGTATTTCAGACAATGACTGCTACCTTCGCAAGACACCGGCTTTCCTTTGTTCCAATCTTTAGAATAGACAACCTTTTTGATACGCGGCAATAGCACGGTGTGAAAATATTCACCCATTTCTACGAGCAGATATTTTCTGTTACCACCATCTTCTTGGTTTAGATTAATGATTGCATGGGCAGTTGTGCCAGAACCGGCGAAGTAGTCAAGAATAATTGAATGGGAATTTGCCCCTATGACCAAAGAATCCTTAACAGTATTTAGACTTTTGGGGTAGGAAAATTTATCAAAATCATCACTAAACATTTTTTTTAATAATATCGTTCCGTGAGACGAAGCATCGTACTTAGAATCTACCCATATAGATTTGGGCATTATTTCTTGTTTGATTCTATCTTTAACATAAATTACGCAATTGTCTTTTCTCTCTTTTACTATAATTTCGGTTTTTAATTTACTTTGTAGTGTCTCTTTTCCCCATCTCCAAATTCTTTCTTTACCTGAATCATCTATGGGTAGAATTTCAATGTCGCTTTTCTGTTCTCTTTTTGTGGAAAGCTTTTTACTTTTAGGATTCCAAAAGAGCGGATAGTAAAGATTAGGCCTAGCTTGTCGTGTAGAATTAGAACCAGTACGCCTAAAAGGAACTTCTTTATATTTTCCCAAAGAATCTCTTTTGTTGTATGTCTGTTCAAGGACATCTTTATTTGCAGTAAACTTGCTTGTTTCAAGTTTTTGTATGTCTTTTGCATATAAAAGGCAGTAATCATGCGCCGCCGCCAAATGTTTGGCATCACTGCGCCCCCCCGGATTAGACATAATAGAAATATTACCCACATGATTATTACTTTCGAAAATGGACTTAAATAATATGCCAAGATACTCCATTTCTTCATCATCTATAGCGACTTCCATTATCCCATTTGAAGATAGGTAGGATTTAGATAAATGCACCCTGTTTTCTATTAAGCATAAAAAAGAAGAGTGTTTATATGAGTTTTTATAAACAATTTCGGATGATGAAGTATTATATGGCGGATCAATATAAATACATTTCACTTGCTCTTTGTATCGTCTTTGTAGTGTGTTCAGTGCTTGCCAATTCTCACTATGCACCAATTCTCCGTCCAGTGCTTCGTCTAAGTTTCCCAAGCAGGCAAGAATTTCCAGTTCCAAATCTTTGAAGTGTCGGGTGTCTAGAGGTAGAAATTTATATTGACTGCCCACTTTGTTGGTATCGTCTATTCTGCGTTGTCCATTAAAAAGGTCTTTTATTAAAAACTGATTATCTACTATTCCCAGTTCGTGCCATTCTTTGATCTGTGCTTTCACACCTTTGTGTTTGACTATTTCCTGCAGGACTTTATCGCTTAGCTTATCTAAAGTTACGACATAGTTCACATTGCGCACAAACTTGGGCTTTTCCCATATCCGACGAAGCTCGTCCTCAAACTGGGCAATAAAATCGATAATTTCATAGGCAGTATCTTTAATGGCTTGTAGTTGTTGGATCCGCTCAGCATCAAAATGGGTTGTTCCCTCAAAGATGTATTGATAAAGCCATAAATTAAATTGCTCTTGTAAAAAGCGCCTGGCATCTTTGTTGATAAAAAAATCTACCTCAGTTTGCTTGCGAAACACACTGATTGCTTTTTGAAGTTCGTCTTCGGTTAAACGAGTCTTTTGCTTGCGAGATTCTCTGATGATTTCTTCTGTCTGACTTTTTTTGTTGCCTTCTTTATAGCCGACTTTAAGACATATAACCTGCTTGTCTCCTTCCTTTTTCACCTTGTCAAATGCATAGATGAATTCGCGCCGTTCGTTATTTCTCTTGTGCGTGCATTCGCTTACATCAAAATAAAAATGTTGTGTGCTATACGATTTATCCGCATCGCGTAATTCAACCGGCATAGAATGTACCAATACATCGGATTTAACATAGTAAAGCATTTGTGTTTTCCAAGATAATGCGACATCTTGCCCGTCTTGATAGACGCGCTCATAGATTTTAGAGAATGCCGGAAGATGGCGGAAGTAAATAGACCCACTGTCACAAAAATAGCGATGAAAAAAAGTATAGAGCTTGTCAAACAATTCTTCGCGAAAAGCGGTATTGGGTGTTGCTCGCCGCTTAATATTTTCCATCAGCTCAGGGCGTATAGAACGAAAGTAATTACGCTTGATACACATCAGATTGACGAATCCGGAATCTCCTTCTACTTCGGCGCCAGTAAACAAAGATTCCAGTGCATCAAGGAATCGCTTTTCTTTGCGTGAGTCCGAATAAATCATACTATAAACTTATAGCAATTAAACTATGCGTTAAAATGATAGGGATAACCCGTATCGTCGTATGTGTGTACTCCACAAAAGTATATCTCAGCTACAGATTTTTGATGAATTTGTGCCATTCTAGCATAGAGATTTGGAATATAGCCCGACTTTCCGACGAACGGTATTTACCTATACATTACTTGGAAAATCAGGGTTTAGATGCGGGTTATTTTCCTTAATAGAGTTGACTTTTAATAAGGCATCAATGGCGATACCATTATAACTATGAGCGACCGCACAGTTCCCTTAACTACCTAACGCCTGTAGCGTTTGTGGAGAGAGTAGCTTAAGATGAAATCTCATCCATGCTATGACCCTGAAAAAGAGGGAAGGTCATATTCATATTGGATAAGTCTAGGAATGAAGTAGCGAAGCGTTGCATAGAGGTTTGAGAACATAATCTCTCAAAGTTATATAGGGTTTGCCAATTATTTAACCGTCGGTTTTAGAGCGATGCTTTTTAATGTTTTTCAAAGGCACTATCTGGTCGGTATGCGGTTCATCGGCATAACGCGGTCGCATTTTGACCGTAGATTTGTTGGATAATTTCTGCAGAGTTTGCTCGCGGGCAGAAATTAATGCAAAGCAATCGCGAATGTCCTTTAATGTGCTATCCTTTAAGGGATGACGCATACCACCCAGTGGCGTTGTGTCTTTCACAACATTTGCCAGTGTTTTGCGCATCATTATTAATATACGTTGCTCTATGGATAGATCGTCAATCATCGTGTTATTTCAACAAACAACGATATTATAACTTGTTTATAGATTAAACCCTATATAATTACACTAGAACATAGAAACAGGAGATGTTATGAAGCAAGCAGAATTTTCAATAGGACAAGTCGTCAGGCATAAATTGTTTGATTACTATGGTGTGATCTACGATGTCGACCCAATCTTTATGGAGGGCGATGATTGGTATCAAAAAGTAGCCAAAACGCGTCCGCCTAAGGATCAACCCTGGTATCGCGTGTTGGTTGATGGACATGAACTTGAAACTTATGTTGCGCAGCGCAATCTTGAGTATTGCGAATACCGCGACATTGACCATCCTATGATCAGTACTTATTTCAACGGTAGCGATAAAGGACGTTATAACCTCTGTATCCCGAAAATCTGAGCAATTATGTTTGCGCATCTGAAAGCACTTTTTGTTGATAAATCTGAACAACAAAAAGATGAATTCGGTGCCGAGTTGCGAGCTGCCGCCATCTTGTTGATAGAAGTTTGCTATGCGAACTTTGATATACAAAAAGAAGAATTGACCGAGGCGACCTCGGCACTGGTCACAATATACGGACTACGAGCAGACCAAGCAGAAGTGCTACTTAGCGAAACTATAGCCGAACACAAAGAAGTAGTCTCGCTCTTTGATTATACGAAATTGCTAAACGCGCACTTATCTACGCAACAGAAAGAGACTCTGCTACTCGCGCTATGGAAAGTCGCACACGCCGATCATCGAGTCGAAGCCATTGAAGAACATCGCATCAGAAAGCTGGCCGAACAACTGCACTTACCACATAAATCGTTTATACAAACCAAACTGATGGCAGAGCAATAGCAGGCTGTTTGCTCAGTGCCGTATCTTAGTGATATGACGAATCCGGCAAACACTTTCTAGCAATCGAGGGCGACCATAAACCCACTAATCGATATGAGCGTATTACCTATTGAACCAAAGAGTTATTATCAGAGTTAGGCGAAGATGCTATCCGTGAGAGTTTGATTAAAACACCGGCATAAAGTTTGGCTATTTCATTCCTTTATTTGCATATGCCCAAGCGTATAGCTTAGAGTAAATAAGCCGAATCTCAATATATCTGTCCCAGGTGTCGTGGCATCACACAAAGGTGGACATCTGTGCTTTGATTTAATAGGCATCGTAAAAATACTTACAAAAAATACTAATATAAATACTTGCAAAAAATACTAAAGTATTATATATTTAATATCAGCAAATACAGCAAGGAGTAATTATGCGTTTAACGAATAGAGGTCGTTATGCGGTGACGGCAATAGCCGATCTCGCTATACACGGTCAACTTATGCCGGTATCTTTGGCGGATATTTCAATACGCCAAGATATTCCTATATCTTATTTAGGGCAGCTATTCATGTTGCTACGGGCAGGTGGTTTAGTAAAGAGCCAACGCGGCCCTAACGGTGGTTATCGCCTAGCCAAAGATAGTTCGGAGATTTCTATCGTTGATGTCATCAATGCGGTTGATGAAAAAATCAACACACTACGCTGCGGTGGGCGCGTTAACTGCCAAAATAATCAGCAATGCCTGACGCATACCTTATGGGAAAACATAGATAACCGAATAAGGGATCTATTTGCAGAAGTTTATATTTCTGATATTGTTGCCAATGATCAAGTTATGGAAATTTCTGCTAGGCAGGACGCCTATTTGGCAAAACAGCAAACACATACTACCCTTAAAGCGGTCAATATGATAACAACTTGAGAGGTTTATGATGGACATTAAGTTACCTATTTATTTAGATTACAGTTCAACGACACCGGTAGACGAGCGGGTGGCGGAGAAAATGATGCAGTGCCTGACGCTAAACGGTGCCTTCGGTAATCCAGCATCGCGCAGTCACACCTTTGGCTGGCAAGCCGAAAAAGTGGTTGAACAGGCGCGCGAACAGATCGCCGATTTGGTCAATGCCGATCCTCGTGAAATCGTCTGGACTAGCGGTGCAACTGAGTCGAATAACCTCGCTATCAAAGGCGTTGGGCATTTTTATGCAAAAAAAGGCAAGCACATAATTACCTTAAAAACAGAGCATAAAGCGGTACTGGATGCCTGCAGACAGCTGGAGAAAGAAGGTTATGAGCTTAGCTACCTAAACCCTAAAGATAACGGCTTGTTGGATTTGGATGAACTGGAAGATACTATACGAGACGATACCGTTCTTATTTCTATCATGCATGTAAACAATGAAATTGGTGTGATACAAGATATACAAAAGATCGGTGATTTGGCTCGCGAAAAAGGCATTATCTTTCATGTCGATGCGGCACAAAGTGCCGGTAAAGTGCCCATTGATCTACAATCTCTGAAAGTCGATTTGATGAGCTTCTCGGCGCATAAAATTTACGGTCCTAAAGGCATTGGCGCGCTTTATGTCAGACGCAAGCCCCGGGTGCGGGTAGAAGCGCAGATGCACGGCGGTGGTCACGAACGTGGCATGCGCTCAGGAACATTATCCACCCATCAAATTGCTGGCATGGGGGAAGCATTCGCCATTGCTCAACAGGAAATGGACAGCGAGCAAGAGCGCATCCTATCGTTGCGCCACCATTTATGGAACGGCATCAAGACGATGGACGAAGTCTATTGTAACGGAGACTATAAGCAGCGCGTTGCCGGCAATCTGAATGTCAGTTTTAATTATGTTGAAGGAGAATCGTTGATTATGGCACTTAAAAACATTGCCGTATCAAGCGGTTCGGCTTGTACCTCGGCATCCTTAGAGCCGAGTTATGTATTACGTGCCTTAGGGCGCAACGACGAATTGGCGCACAGTTCTATTCGCTTCACGGTAGGTCGCTATACGACTGCCGAAGAAGTTGACTACACAATAGAACTTGTTAGAAATTCGGTTGAAAAACTGCGCGAACTTTCACCGTTATGGGAGATGCACCAAGATGGCATTGACCTAGACACGGTGGAGTGGGCAGTGCATTAATTTATAGAAAGAGGAGTACTACAATGTCTTATGGAGAAAAGGTCTTAGACCACTACGAAAACCCACGCAATGTGGGTAGCTTGGATAAGAGCGACTTGCAAGTAGGTACCGGTATGGTCGGAGCGCCGGCCTGCGGCGATGTCATGAAACTACAAATCAAAGTCAACGATTCGGGCATTATAGAAGATGCCAAGTTTAAGACTTACGGTTGTGGTTCGGCGATTGCATCGTCTAGCTTGCTGACCGAAAAGGTCATTGGTAAAACGATAGATGAAGCTCAGCAGATCAAAAATACCGAAATTGTTGAAGAACTGTCGCTACCGCCGGTCAAAATACATTGCTCGGTTTTAGCCGAAGATGCAATTAAAGCCGCACTCAAAGACTACCATAGTAAGCAAGCTAAGTAAAACTATGATCACGCTAACGACTGCAGCAGGCAATCACATAGAGCGTTTTCTGCAGAAGCGTGGCAAGGGTTTAGGCATACGTCTAGCCGTGAAAACTACCGGCTGTTCAGGATTGTCTTATGTTATAGAGTATGCCGATGAAGCCAGTATAGACGATACTGTTTTTGAAGATAAAGGCATTAAAGTCATCATTGACGCTAAGAGCTTAGTTTACCTTGACGGCACCCAGTTGGATTTCGTCAAAGAAGGCTTAAACGAAGGGTTCAAATTCACTAACCCTAACGAAAAAAGCCGTTGCGGGTGCGGCGAGAGTTTTTCTATTTAAGCGATTATTTTCACCAGTGGCGGGCGCGATACGACGCCAAGCAATGTCGCCGATATTACAATGTCTTTAGATAATCGACAAAATTATTTTGATTTATTCGGCATAGAACCTAGCTATGCCGTTGATAAACGAGCATTAGAAGAGGTTTATTTGAAATTGCAGAGCTTATCGCACCCAGATCGTTTTGCTGCGGAGAGCGAGCAACAACGGCGCATCGCCGCACAGCAGTCGGCTTATTTGAACGATGCCTACAATATACTAAGTGATGATTGCAGTCGTGCTGACTACTTGTTGCAATTACGAGGCTACACGACTAACCCTGATGCTTCTATGTCTGGTGATACTTTTTTAATGCAACAAATGGAATATAGAGAAAAATTAGAGCAAGTAGCAGCCGAACAGTCCGATACACAGGCGGTTGCCTTGTACGATGAAATTAACAGACAAAGTGTCCAAATAAATAAAGATTTTGAACAAGCATACAACGAAGAGATATTTGATAAAGCACAATCACTTTTAACGCAAATGCAATTTATCAAAAAACTAAAAGCCGAAGTCAAAAAAGTCATACATTCAAAGGCTACCCTCTGATGCCCTCTCTGATGCCCCTCTGATGCCCCCTCCGATGCCTTTGTTGCAGATCACTGAACCGGGTCTATCAGCTACGCAAGCAAAGCAATCGCTATGCGTTGCCGGCATAGATTTAGGCACTACAAACTCGCTGATTGCAATTGTCGAGGACGGGAAACCACGCGCGTTAGCCGATCAACAGCAACAAGTACATTTACCATCGGTTGTGCATTACCGCGCCGATGCGCCACCCTTGGTAGGCAACGAAGCTCTGGCTAGATCTGCGCAATTTCCGCTCGATACCATCGTCTCTATCAAACGATTGGTCGGACGAGGTATCGAACAAAGCGATGCGCTTAAAGCAACCTTCGGCTACCGTTTTGTAACCGACGATCCTAAAGTACCAAGAATTAGCACTGCCGCAGGGAATAAAAGTGCGGTAGAAATATCTGCCGATATATTAAAAGCTCTGATGTTACGCGCAGAGCAGACCTTAGGAGATACTTTGGCGGGTGTGGTCATTACGGTGCCAGCATATTTTGATGATGCGCAGCGACAAGCGACCAAAGACGCTGCAGCCTTAGCTAACTTAAAAGTGTACCGTTTGTTGAACGAACCGACCGCAGCCGCCGTTGCTTACGGATTAGATCGGGTTGCCGAAAAAGAATTGATTTTGGTCTACGATTTAGGTGGCGGCACTTTTGATTTATCAATTCTCAAAATGGAACGGGGCATATTGCGCGTATTAGCAACTGGTGGTGACACCATGCTGGGAGGAGATGATTTTGACTCGTTAATCGCACAACACTTTATGAGCCAAGCACCGACCTCAGTAGAACCAACCAGCGAAGCGATGCGTGGTCTATTGAGTGAAGCACGCAGAGCAAAACATATCCTCAGCGAGCAACCTGAATATCGCGGTCGCGTAGAACTTGCCGACTCGCAACCATGGGATGTATTTTTAAGGCGCTCGGAGTTGGAAGTATTACTTAGCCCAGCGATTGAAAAAACTTTGCATATATGCAAGCAGGTGCTGAACGATGCTGGTGTTACTGCACAGCAAATACACAATATCGTTTTAGTGGGCGGTTCTACCCGCATCCCGTTGGTACGCAATCGTATCCAACAAGCGATAGGTATCGCACCTTTGCTTGGTATAAACCCAGACCAAGTCGTCGCACTTGGGGCTGCCATACAAGCCTCTGTGCTAGCCGGCAATGCGCAAACCGACGATAAACTATTGCTGTTAGATGTGGTGCCGTTATCTCTGGGTATCGAGACTATGGGTGGCCTGGTTGAGAGAATAATACCTAGAAATAGTGTAATACCAACATCCAAAACACAGGAATTTACGACTTACAAAGACGGTCAAACGGGTATGACATTACATGTAGTGCAAGGTGAGCGAGAACTGGTTGACGATTGTCGGTCGCTGGCTCGTTTTGAATTGAAAGGCATCACCCCCAAAGTTGCTGGAGCATCTAAGGTCGGTGTTACTTTTAATGTTGATGCCGACGGCCTGTTGTCAGTGTCGGCAATTGATGTCGATAGTGGCGCACAAGCACATGTCGAAGTGAAGCCATCCTACGGCTTATCCGACACTGAGATAGAGCAAATGATCAAAGAATCGGCAAAGCACGCGAAGGAAGATGTTACCGAGCGTAAACTCAAAGAAAAACTAGTAGAAGGCCAACGCGTGCTCGATGCATTGGCTACCGCACTTGCACAACATCAGGCCTTGATATCCGATGACAACGAAAAACAAAATATACTCAAGGCACGCGATCAGCTGCAGCACGAACTAGAGAGCAACAATGTAGAGCGTATCGAGCAAGCGATAAAACACCTAGAAGAGAGCAGCGAGGCGTTCATTGCGCGGCGCATGAACGCCACTATACGAGAAGTTTTGCACGGCAAGTCAGCAAAAGATTTCATTGAAAACTAAGGGATATCGCAATGCCTAAAATCACTTTTTTAGCCCACGAAAAGCTATGTCCGCAAGACAAAGTAGTAGAAGTAGAGAGCGGCACCAGTATTTGTGATGCAGCATTAAGCAACGACATAGAACTGGAACATGCGTGCGAGAAATCTTGCGCCTGCACAACCTGCCATGTATATGTACGCGAAGGCTACGATACACTCGATGAACCCACCGAGAACGAAGAAGACTATCTTGATAAAGCGTGGGGGTTAGATCCCGATTCAAGACTCAGTTGCCAAGCTATCGTAAAAGACCAAGATCTAGTCGTAGAGATACCCAAATATACGATTAATCTAGTATCCGAGCAGCATTAAAATCGCTGGTCGGTCACTTTAGTTACGCTTTTATAAAGTAGCGGTGTTATCCGCCTGCTAGATAAAGCATATAGGTCTCATCAGCAGTGTTAGAATAAAAATAAATGATATAGCAAAATTTTTCCTTTTACTGCAGCTAATGAACCACTCTGGTAGTCAATCGTCAATGAGTTGGCAACGGCAATTGGGCAACGCCGTAACCGATATCACGACACTGCTCAAAGCACTGCAAATCAGTCCCGCACAAGCACACCTTGCAGGCATTGATAGTGAACCGCTATTCCCACTAAAAATACCATGGAGTTATTTATCTCGTATACAAAAAGGCTGCATTGACGACCCTTTGCTACGACAGGTGCTGGCATTGAAAAGTGAACATCTATCAACCGCCGATGAGACAGACGATCCAGTGGGAGATTTACCAGCGCGCCAATTAAGCGGGTTGATTCATAAATATTATGGGCGCGTCCTGCTAACCGTCTCTGGTGCCTGTGCCATTCACTGCCGTTATTGCTTTCGTAAAAACTTTCCTTATAACAAAAATACTCTAACAAATAACCTAGTGCCAATATACGAATATATAAAGCAACGACCGGAAATATCAGAAGTGATTCTCAGCGGTGGCGATCCCTTAACTTATAGCAATAATAAATTGTTTGCACTCTGTGAGCAATTAGAGAGCATCGCGCATATTAGCAGGATACGCATACACACACGCCTGCCTATAGTGGTGCCGGCGCGAGTTGACAAGCAGCTAAACGAATGGTTAAAACAACGACCCAAACACTATGTTATCGTCTTCCACATTAATCACCCTAAGGAAATAAACGATGAGGTTGAAGTAGCAACGGCGAAGCTACGCCATTTGTGTCTGCTCAATCAGTCCGTGCTGTTGCGCAGCGTCAACGACCAAGCTGCAATCTTAAAAGAACTAAGCATCCGCTGTTTTCAGGTAGGCATTTTGCCTTATTATTTGCATTTGCTAGATCCCGTCAGTGGCAGTTCTCACTTTAATGTGCCGCGTAGAGAAGCCATTAACATAATGAAAAAACTACACGCTGAATTGCCCGGCTATTTAGTACCAAGACTAGTCAAAGAATATCCGCGCGAAGCATCTAAAACACCCATCGCAATTAGATTTTAGCTGGGAGACCGCTGAGATGTGGTGTCTTTGAGTAAGGCTTTAATGCGTGGAATATTGGCAATGCCTCATTATCAGGCATTATTGAAATGTTTATATCATCTAGTATTGTTGCGCTTAGCTTCCTTGCGGTAATGCTTCTGCTTTGCTCGCTGTCAAAACTAAAGCTTTTCCTCATCCAAATTCGTTGTAACCCAGTCCTCTCACATAAGGTTCCTTATGAAGTAAATCGCGTAGTTCGGCAAGCCCATCCTTGTCCCATTCCAATGCGTCAGCCACCGCCTCGTCCCATAGGCGACGCACTTCGCACTCGCCGTCTCGATATTGTGGCACCTCGATGTCGGCAGTTTGTTGCCAGCAATCGGCAAGGATAGTGCATATGCGTTTATCGCTGAGAGCGGGACATCTGATATCCTTCCAAACAGCAGGGTTGTATATCGGAAATGTTAGCATTTGAGACCGCTTACCCAGTAACTGCAACCGCCCAAGAGTTGAATTAAGGAATACGGCGACAGCCTTTGCTTGTATCAATGACAAACCGCGCACTGGTTGCCAACCTAAACCGACATATTTTTTATCGCTCACCACTGCGGTCAACCGAGCAGTACTGATGTTTTGACCAGCTGTGACTAGCAAGTTTTCTGCCTTCTCTAGAAGTCTTGCAGTTTCGGCATGGTCTTGTTTTTTATGTATCCAATATTGATCAGGTTTCGCTGTAATGCACTTCTGAGCATCCTCGCCCTTCGATTTAAGGATAGGAAATCCACTGTTGATTTCAGTCTCCGTGAAGTGAACTGATAGTGTTGGCGCTGTTGAGGACGAGCTTGCGCCTTGATCCATCAAGCGCATTAATGCTTCTTTGGTAGCTATCTCCGCAGTAGCTTTGGCAAGAATCGGTGAGCGAAAAGCCGCAGCTATCCAGTTGCCTGCTTCCATGTATTCGGCAGGCCATTCGGAAACTTCCCCCCAACCATATGGGATGAGACCTTCTACAAGACCGTCAAGACAGCTGTGCAGATCGGCAGCTGATGATTCATCAAGTGGCAATTTATCAAGGTTGATAATTCGTGTAGGTGGCACTGAGTCCTCACCTGAATGTCGTTTGGCAATAATGATGCTTTCGTTGATTTTAGTATTCTGGCTCAGATTAGGTTGGCTTGGCTGGTGGCTGGTAAGCAATGTGTGGATATGAAAGCGTTTCGCTAATAAAATGCGTTCCTGCGCTGCCGCCACACCTGTTAGGACTATGGTAGGTCTGATCATTGCCAATGTCCCATCCTTCGAATCAAGGCATCGTTCTGCCAACGCAACAAACATGGGACCGATAGATCTTCTGGATACAAAATCCTCCATCTCAGGATCAGACGACACCAAACCATCCTCAAACGAATCTACCCGTTCCCGCATTCTTTCGCGAGTTTCCATCGGATATTTCTCACCCATTTTGGTGCGTTCAGTAAATGGCGGGTTCATCATAATAACACGAGCACCCAAAGCGGCTTTGGTTCCATCCACAAGGGCTGGATTGGTTCCATCCACAAGAGCCGGAGCAGTCTCCCTCATTTCCAACTGCTCTGATACAGCATCCGATTGATGTAAGTCCAGCTCGTCAGGTCTGGGAACAATCTTACGCTGCCCAAGTAATTCAAGCGAACCTACTTTTACTTGATCATCCTCAGGACCATAAGGCATTCTATACAAGCCCATGTTTCTATAAGGCACATTGACATTACCCGCTGTCAGCTGGGCTGCAGCCAGTTGTAGCGAAACAATATTAATGTCCAGCCCGCAAAGTGTTTCCTCTACAGCCAATTTTTGTAGTTCTGCCAGTTGCTGTGTGCTGGCACCTCTTTCCTGTGCTCGACGCTTCATTTCTGTTAATGATGCGGCGAGCAATGTCCCTGAACCGCACGCCAAATCGGTGATTTTATTTGCCTGCCAAGTATTGGGAGTTGTCCAGTCTGCCTTGCTTGCCACTACATCTAAAGTAAGCCGTGCAAGTAGTGAGGCAGATTCTGGCCGGGTAAAAAAAGCGCCGTCCGATGTCTGGTTGCCCATAATTTTATTGAACAATTCACCGGCATAATCGGCACCCATCTCGGCATAGTCCTCAGCCAAGCGTTGTGCTTCACCGGCGATGTGCCGCACTGCTTTGTTTAGCCCTGATTTTCTTCCGGTATCCTGTATTTTTTCAATGATTTCGATGGCAGGTTCAATCACAGGGAGAAAATCGTGGCGAGTAATCTTGTTCCACTGACGATGGACTTGGTCGGCAGCGTCTGGATGACTCTTGATGTTATCAAGTCCGTCAACGCCATCCAACCACCTGCCGGCAGCAATCCGATGATGTAGCATGGCGGCATTCATCAAAAGTAAAGCCGCAATGGTGCAACCATCGGCACGATCTTTGCCGATCTGCTGATCCAAACCAAAATAGTTATTCAGTTCTCCGTCAAGTTCTTCTTCTTTCAAGCAGTGTTTCGCTTCCCTGATAGCTTCCTCGATAGTATTGACGCTTCGCTTTGCCTTATTTCGACAAAGCCCGGACTTTTCTAACAGATTAACGAAAATTCCCATATCATCGGCTTTAGACTGCTGTAGCAGGTTCAAAGTTTGTTGTTCTTTGAGTGCGGCTCTTTCCTCTGCGGTTTTACGATGGCGCGGGATTTTGCGCCCAGTTTTGCCATTGAGCATATCTTTGGCTGTTTTTTTGGTCTTTTTTATATTGATCGGTCCTGGCGTACCGTCCGCTCTAGGCCGGTCTCTTTCAATCCCTTGTTCGCGTATTTCAATGCTTCCGTCTGAGTTTTTCTTTCCACTGACTATACGGTTGGGTTCAATGCATTGCTGCAGCGGGTGAACTGTATGCTCGTCTGCTTTGTCAGTGTCGTTTTCAGAATCGTGCAGGGTCTCGCTGAGTGGTTCGAACACATCTTTGCGCTGCTCCTTCCCGTTCAGCGTATTTTCAACATGCGTCTCCACAGTCCCAGGCTTGCCTGTATGCATGTGGTAGGAGGCTCTGCCGTGTTCAATTCCGAGGGCTACCACAGTAGACTCATCTTCGACAGTCCTCGGCGGAAGATAGATTTTCATTAGATCGCTGAGTTCATCCTCAATGCGCGAGTCATGGGCGCGCAACGCTCTCAATATTTGACCCAATGCTTGCCATCCATCTTCAGGAGAGCTGTTCGCGAGCCAACTCTCTGCATCAGTGTTTCGAGGGATTAGAATAGGGCAGAGGACATAGCCTAGTTGTTTCTCTTCGGCGCGACGCATAACCCGTCCTACTGCCTGAATCACTTCCACCGGAGATTTGCGTGGTTCAAGGAAACCCACTGCCGAGAGCGAGGGCGCATCTGTTCCTTCGCCGAAAATGCCGACATTGAGGATACCTTGTGGCACCGCCTCTGTCGCCTTGACAAGTTGCGCTATGGCTTGTTCGCGCTTCTCTACATTGCTTTTGGCATCAAGGTGCTGCAAGTGATATTTATTGACTCCTTCGCACACGCCATCCTCTGCTAGTCGGTGCCCCACCCATTGACGCACAGTAGCAGATTGGAGTGCCTCAGTCATTTTTTTTGACCTATCAACCGTATTCATAAAGTTGATAGACGAACGGATGTTATGTCCGTTTTTGCGGGTGCCTCCGCCCATAACCAAAGCAAGAACCAGTCCGCGCAAGAACTGCGAAGTGGACAGACCTTTGGTATCTGTCGCCAGTTGGTTAGCAGTCTTATAGGCTTCTTCATCATTAACGCCGAGGGCAATGATACGATAATCTGAAAGCCAACCGTTATTTACCGCGTCACGATAGTCTTTTCTATAAATCTCTGGTCCGAAAATATCCTCGTCGTCCATGCTACGAGTAATCCATTCCCTGTTGTTTACCCTCCACTCAGCGTTGCGTTGCCTTTCAGTTTTATAAACCTTTGGGGTTGCCGTTTGATAAATCCGGTATTTTGCACGGAAACGAAGCTGGTTGTGACAAACAGTGAAATCGCGTAGTTGCCCTTCTTTCCCTTTAACACGCCGAATCCCTGCTGTTCGGTGTGCTTCATCGGCTACCATTACAGTAATCGTTTTACTACTTGATTGCAGCGCATCGGCAATTTTATGGCTGGACTGATAAGTGCCGAAGATAACACCAATGCTATCCTGTGGCACTGCATCCATCCACCGCACTATTTCGGCGGGGTCTGTGGTAACGCTACCTTTGATGCCACGGGTGCTTGCTTGACTCAAATCCGCCGTTTGGTCTTTTGACAAATCGCTGCTTTGTGCTGCGGTTTGGTCAGAACACACTGCCAACGCCATCAGCTGTTTGGAGCTGTTGACGAGAAATTCGCGGCGTAATTGAGCAACCAGCGCAATGGATGGGCAGAGGATTGCCGAGATTTCTCCTGCTTCGGTTAGTGTTTCTATTATCCGCAGCGCGATACGCGACTTGCCAGTTCCGCATGGGAGAATGATCTTGCCCCTGGCATCCCCTTTTCCGCTATTTGCCTGCGCCTTAAGCTTTCCCACCGCTATCTCGACAGCCTCCTGCTGCATAGCATCCCGCGTCTGTTTGCTGTCTACCTCTTCACGGGGCACTTGATCTTCGTCAATGTTGCTACTGGTAGCGTCAAGGTGTTTCCTGATATCTGAATGTAAATTGACCTGCTTGACATTGTTCTCACAGAGCACCTTATCGGCGTTTGAGCTAGTACCAACGGCGCCATTAACGACTAACCAGAGCTCTTCCCAATCTTCAGTGCGGATCGTTGATTCGGCAATAAAGCTGTTAATTTCGCGCCTGTTTATCGGATTACCTTCGCCATTATCACCTAGCTGCCTGGACTTGCATTGAATGGCTATGTGCTTGCCGTCGTGCCGCTTGGCAACCACATCAATACCGCAATCTCGGTATTCCTTACCTGGCCAATCATCCCACTTCCAGGCTTCGCAGACATCCCATTCGGCGATAAGGGGGGCACAATCAGCAGTCAATTGCTCCAACCATTTCCCATCTGTCTGCTGGCTTGACATTTCTTCAATTGTAACCAACGCCTCTCTTAGTCTATTCAAGTCGTTGGTATCGTTATTGTCGGGTACGCGCTCTGTGTTTGGCATCATCAGTTAAAATATCGGAAGTTGATAGCAAGGACGATTCAGTGCATTCTATACGCTTCCAAGCAAATTGAGTAACGACGACCGCTTGGCGGTATGACACAATTATCGCTGCAAATATTATTTACTTGGAAACTGTCAACTATTTTGTTAACTTTGTAGGTATAGCTTGTATTGTTATCGTTTCTGTATAGCGAAATATGGGGGTGTTTTTACTTAGTTAGATTATTTAATAATCGAATTTGTAAACATACCATGGCCCCGTTGCATCTGGGCCGCCAGGTGCTTCTCCGCAACGAAATTTTCTTTTAGCTTGATCCTCTTTCTCTCTTCTTTCGGGGTTTGTTGTGATACCTACTTGACATGCCATAATTTATATCTCCTAAATTTAGTTTATCGTGTTTTTTTTATTACAATCATATCATAAAAACTTTATCATCAATGCGATTGCCGCACAATCGCTTCGTCGGGTGGAACGCCTAGCTTCCGTCAATGCATTGTATAAAGCTATCTCTGACATTTTTGTTTATTCCTTGTACTTTTTTATAGTATTTTGCTGCTCCAAAAATACACCACCAAAGTCATTATAACGATAGCGCAAATATTAATAATCAGACCTGCTTTCACCATGTCTTTAATTTTTAGATAACCAGATCCTAAAACGATGGCGTTGGGTGCGGTGGCAATCGGCATCATAAAGGCGCAGCTAGCACTCATTGTGGCTGCGGTAATTGCTGCTATCGGATCAATACCTGCGTTCATCGCCAGAGCAGAGATGATTGGCACCAGTGTTGCGGTCGTGGCAGTGTTGGAAGTAACTTCAGTTAGCAAAACAACCAAAGCAACGATAGCTAATATAATAAAAATAATAGGCAACTCCGATAACACGGTAAGTTGCCCACCGATAATAGTGTCTACCCCATAAGTCTTGATAGCTTGTGCTAATGCCAACCCGCCACCGAATAAGAAAATAATATGCCAGGGTAACTTTTTCGCAGTATCCCAGTCCAATGTTGGTTGTCGTTTACTCGCCGGTATCACGAATAGCAAGACCACCGCCAACAGTGCAATGCCAGAGTCCGACAGACCAGTAAAAGGCCTGACTATGCCGCTATCAGTCGTAAAACTCAGTGCTTCTAGACGAGTTCTACTCAGCCATAAAACTATCGTTAGCGCAAACACTGCTATAGTAATTTTACCGCCGCGTTCTAGTGGTGGTAGTTGAGTATATTGTCTGCGCAGTAGTTCTTTGCCACCCAATATCGTCTGATTAGAAATCGGGAAAATAAACTTTGTCAATAACAGCCAAGTGAGTGGAAGTAGCACCAATACTGCAGGCAACACTGCGCTGCTCCAAGCCAAAAAACTTATCTCGTACGCTAATATATCTTCGGCAAAGCCGACCGTAAAAGCATTCGGAGGAGTGCCTACTATCGTCGCAATACCACCTATATTACATGCATAAGCAATCCCCAACATCAGCACTATGGCAAAGTTTCTCTGCATATTCTCGCCACCAGCCTGTGATTGCTTATTCAGAAGTGTAATGATAGTTAATCCAATAGGCAACATCATCGCCGCCGTTGCTGTATTAGAAATAAAGGCACTCAACCCAGCGCACAACAGCATAAATCCTAAAATCAGCTTTCTAGGTTGGCTACCTATATTAGATAAAATCAATAGCGCAATGCGTTTGTCAACACCCCACTTCTGCAGTGATAAGCCTATTATAAAGCCGCCTAATAGTAGGAATATCACTGGTGAACTATAAGCCTGAGCAACCGTTTTAATGCTGCTGGGCGTTAATAGTGGGAATAGCAGTAACGGAAGCAACCCGACGACGGCGATAGAAATCGCTTCAAAAAGCCACCATACAACCATCCATATCAATATCGCAATAATTATCTTAGCGGAGTCGCTAAAAACCAACTGCTCATTATGTACATCACTATAAATATCAGGTAGCAACAAGTAGACTACTACAGCTAACAGCGGCCCTAGCACCAAAGCTTTGAGCTTACGCGGGTTAACTAAATCGCTCACAACGAGTTTATAGTTCTATATTTTTGAGGGCTGATATCCTATCTTCTATGGGTGGATGGCTACTGAACAAACGGCGTGATAAAGACCTGCCGACACTGCCGGAAATACCGAAAGCTGCCATCTCCTTAGGCAAGTCTTTTTCTTCGCTTTTAGCTTGTAGTCGTTGCAACGCAGCAATCATTTTATCGCGCCCAGCTAACACAGCACCGCCATAATCGGCACGAAATTCACGCCGACGAGAAAACCACATAACAACGATGCTTGCCAGCACACCCAGAACCATTTGGGCAAAAAGCACAGTCATAAAATAACCGATGCTATAGCCTCGCGATTTGAGTATCACCCGATCTACTATGTGCCCTATAACACGCGAGAAAAAAATGACAAAAGTATTCAGCACTCCCTGTATTAGGGTTAAAGTCACCATATCGCCGTTCGCAATGTGGCTGACTTCGTGCCCCAGCACTGCCTCGACTTGATCAGCATCCATACTCATCAGCAAACCTTTGCTAACCGCAACCAAAGAATTGTTACGCGACATACCAGTTGCGAACGCATTCGGTTGCATAGAATCAAAGATGCCAACCTCAGGCATGCCGATACCTGCTCTTTCGGCTTGCCCAGCGACGGTGTTCAGTAACCATTCTTCGTCTTGGTTGCTGGGCTGCTCAATAATTTTCACACCCATAGTCCGTTTGGCGATAGTTTTAGATAGTGCGAGTGAAATAAACGAGCCGGAAAACCCGAAAATGAGAGAGATAATTAGCAAACCAGTTATATTGAGATTGCTACCACTTTGATGTAGCCAATCTTCTATACCAAACAGCTGCAGAACGATGTTCAGTACGAACAAGATAGCTAGGTTGGTACCTACCAGTAATAGTATTCTTTGCATCTGTTTATCTTCTCACCAGTTTATTATACATATAACATCCCCGACAGAAATAGGGCGTAAGGGCAACCCTGCATTGCTAATATTCTGCACATGGCAACGGCGTTTGCTATCGTAGCATGTTGGGTATTATTGCCGCAGGTATGTATAACGATATTATAACAATAGATAGTTCGCCTGGCGCAACAATTCCAACAAAAGGTCAAGCAAAATAGCACAGAAGATATAGTGCTACCTCTACAGAAAATTGACAATGATAGGCGATAGATTGTAAAATTAGAACTGAAATCAGCAGATAAGTTTTTATATCACAATGAAAGACAATGAGTTTGTAAACTATTTTATGGCGATACTGGGTGTTCTAGTCGCAGTTGCTGCCATTATATTGGTGTTGGCTAATAGCTTAGCGGATAGTCAACAAACGATGGATATGGCAATGCTTGAACGTACTAAGGAGCGTATCGCGCCTATAGGTCAAGTCAATATAGGAAGTGTCCCCGCGCAAAAAGCATCTATGTCGGCCACTGCTGGCAAGACGGATGCGGTAGCATTTAGTGCAGAAGGTGTTTATCAAGCGGTCTGCCATGCTTGCCATGGCACCGGCGTGTTGGAGTCACCGCGTCTAGACGATACCGAAGCATGGAAAACACGCATGGCAAAAGGCATAGACAATGTATACCAGATGGCAATAAACGGGATCGGCAATATGCCACCTAAAGGTGGGCGAACTGATCTATCAGATGCCAACTTCAAGCAGATCATCGACTATATGTTAAAGCAAGCGGGAGTTTCTCCGTGATGGCTTCCTCAGCATATTATTCTCAAACTCGTAGTAATTTATCTAGAGATCTGTAAGCGACTGCTTCTAGCAAGTGGCACTCTTCTATCGTATCGGCAGCCGCTAAATCGGCAATCGTTCTAGCCACTCTGAGGATGCGGTAATAAGCCCGCGCCGATAGTTCCATTTTGTCTACAACGCGGGCTAGTAATTTCTGTTCGGATTGTGCGAGTTTACAAAAACGCTCTATCTCTTTGGTTTCTAGTAGTGCGTTGTTTTTGCCTTGTCTATTTAACTGCTTATGCCAGGCGGTTAGTACGCGTGCTTTTATAACCGCACTGGTTTCACCGCGGTGCTCTATATTATCCCGCTTAGTCCATTGAATACGCGGCACGCGTATATGCAAGTCTATGCGATCTAGCATCGGCGATGAAAGCCTACGATAATAATGTATTAATCTTTGTTCGCTACAGGTGCATCTGCCGAATTCATCAACATCAGAACCATCAGGACAAGGATTCATCGCTGCAATTAATTGAAAACATGCTGGATAAGTAACGCTTGAAGCTACTCGTGCCAAATTAATCACACCTGTTTCTATGGGCTCGCGCAATCCGTCTATAGCTTGACGGTTAAACTCAGTTAATTCGTCTAAAAAGAGAACACCGTTGTGTGCCTTGGATATCTCGCCAGGCTGGGGATGTGTGCCGCCACCTAACAGCGCTGCTGACGACGCACTATGGTGCGGGGCTCGAAACGGTCGCGTGTAGAAATCTTTGTCACTTAACACCTCAGTTGCCAACGATAGTATCGTTGCGGTTTCTATCGCTTCGTCTTTATTCATCGGTGGTAAAATTGTTGGAAAGCGGCGCGCTAGCATCGTTTTGCCGCTACCGGGAGAACCCAACATCAGACAATGATGGCGACCGCTTGCCGCAATTTCAAGCGCACGCACGGCCTGACCTTGTGCGCGAACCTCGGACATATCTTCGCTTTGGCAGTCGGCGACAGTAGTTTTCAACATAGGTACGAGATTGGGTTGGTGTTGTCCGCTCAGCCAACGATAAACCTCAACTAAATGCTTGGCACTATAAATTTTGGCCTGGCGACGAGCTGACAAAATCAAGCCGGCTTCTTTTGCGTTTGCCTGCGGAATAACCAAACGACGGTTTGCTTCTATTGCTGCGAGTATAGCCGGAATGACACCTTTCACCGACAAAAGATCACCGCTTAAACTGAGTTCGGATAAAAACTCGTATTTTGCTAATCGCTCGTGTTCTAATTGACCGCTGGCAGCTAATATCCCTAAGGCAATAGGCAAATCAAAACGACCTCCCTCTTTGGGTAAATCGGCGGGAGATAAATTGACTGTCACACGTTGCTGAGGAAACTTAAATTGATTATGCGACAACGCCGCTCGTACCCGATGTTGACTTTCTTTAACCGCAGTCTCAGGCAACCCGACTATATGCATACGCGGCACTCCCGAAGAAATAAATACTTCTACAGTAACTGCAATAGCTTCCATCCCACGACAAGTTCTGCTATGCACGGTTGCAAGACGCATAAAAGTTATCCTCGCTTAAAAAACAGCAGGATAATGGAATTTTAGGTGCGGGCAGCCTCTTTCCGATAAAAGCTGCTAATTAGCTGACGAATGGTTGAATGTCAGTGCAATGAGGACTAAATGGGTAAAAATGATCTACTGCTTCTCGGCTTCGGCTAGGCGTTTTTCTAGATCGTCAACTTGCTTTAATAGGCGATGCAACAGTGCGACTTGTGCGTCGTATTCTTCACGACTCACTAGATTCATCTTTTTAATCAGTGCTTCCAGTCCTAGTCGTATGCCTTGCTCGACCTCTTGACGAGCGGCACCAACAAAAGGCGGTAGTTCTTTTACGATTTCTTGAACCAGTTGATTAATTTCTCCTTTTTTCATAGGGCAGCAAATATAGACTATATCTTTAAGCTAACATCAGTGTTTAGTACTTGAAAAATCCATCATCTTGCGCGTAGCACGCAGTGCGCCTTGCCGTATCGCTTCGGGAATATGAATCTCGTTGTCGAGTTTATCTAGGCTACGCTCCAGGTTATCTAAGCCGTTCATTGCCATCCACGGACAATGTGCGCAGCTTTTACAAGTCGCTCCTTCCCCGGCGGTCGGCGCTTCAATGAATTCTTTGTCGTTAGCGAGCTGTCTCATCTTATAGAAAATACGATTATCAGTTGCTACGATAAAGCGTTTATTCGGCAGTTCCACGGCGGCTTTAATCAGTGCACTGGTCGAACCCACTGCATCGGCTATCTCAATCACCGCTTCGGGAGATTCTGGATGGACCAACACGGCAGCATCAGGGTAGCGTTGCTTCAGTTCTAAAACACCACTATATTTGAATTCCTCGTGTACCACACAGCTACCTTGCCACAACAGCATATCGGCACCACTGACTTTTTGAATATAACGACCCAAATATCTGTCGGGCGCCCAGAGAATTTTATTACCCTGATCCATTAAGTAAGAAATAATCTGCACTGCATTGCTCGAGGTCACCACCCAGTCGGCGAGTGACTTAACTTCAGCGCTGGTGTTTGCATAAACAACCACCACTCTATCCGAATGTTGTTTGCAGAACGATGCAAAGCTCTCGGCTGGGCAGCTTAGATCTAATGAGCAGGTCGCATCCAATGTGGGCATCAATACTCGTTTCTCAGGATTTAAAATCTTCGCAGTTTCTCCCATAAAGCGCACACCGGCGACCACCAAGGTATTGCTTGCAACTTGTTGTCCGAATTTTGCCATCTCCAATGAATCGCCAACAAATCCACCAGTCTTATCGGCTAATTCTTGTATATCCTCATGTACATAATAATGAGCAATTAAAGAGGCATTGAGTGCCTCGAGCTTCTCGGCGATGCGCGCAAGCCGTAAATCTCGCTCCGCTCCATGGTATTCGGGAGTAAGCATACAAATATCCTTGGTTAGCGGTGCTTTAGCGGTAACCGCTCGCATAATATGTTGCATTGTTTGTCTTTCGCTAGAAATCATAATTGCGCATGTATCATTACAATAATTTACAAAGAATTACGAATACATAATACCATATCATCGCTTATCGTACATAGAACTGCTTCAGTAATCCGACATTTAGACGGTGTTATATAGTAGTTGCTTTTCTGCTTATTATTTTCTTTTGTCCCGAAAGAGTCTGCCATTCAAGCCTTATCAGAAAATGTTGCCCAGACTGCCCGATACTCAGTGATGCATGGGCAAACGGAGGTTTTGTAGTAGCGAATTTTTGGCATAGACTAGCGTCCCGTACAACCCTGCAATGCCATAATGCTAATTGAAAATGGGCGAATTCTTTGGGGTTACATAATTTCTGCAGACAATTTGAGGCGCCTAAAGTGCTATTCCCACTACTTAAATAGTACTCGGGATGAGGGCTGTGCCGTAGCACTGCGGAAATTTCGTTCAATAGTAGGTGTGCATGCAACGAACGCACCAGTTCTCGTTCAACGACTAAATTTTTTTGTTGTAGCTGTGCAGACCCTAGTAGTGCAGTAACTGAGATTGCCAAAGCCATTAGTAGTTCTATCAAACTAAACCCTAAACACGCTGAACAGTGATGGGAGTGAGCGTGTTGCATCGGTTAATGCAAGCAGTTATTTATGTCTGAGGGCTGTTTATTATCGTGATACGACACCAAGCGTACCCGACCACTTTGGTTGATGACAAGTTCCGATATCACGCGTGCCGGCCGCTTTGTGCAGATTATAAAACGGCCGTTGTAATCAGCTTTTCCGAACCGATTATAGGTGATTGATCGGGTGAAAGTTTTAGAGCGTATACTGAGATTATCGGCATTATTTTTTTGCATCAACAGGATATTTTCACCATAATCCAGCGTGCCGTTGACCGCATCGGAGAGTTCGCTAAAAACAATCCAGGCGTTTTCATAAGCGGCTCCCGAGCAACTTTCGTTGCCATCACTACTGCATATGCTAATCGCATACCCAGTGATTAGTGCATAACTGCGGGCAAATTCTAGTGCTTCTAAAAATTGGGTGGTGTGGTGTATAAATCTATTTTGTTGGAGCCAATAGGTAGGTAATGCCAGAGTAGACAATAATAATAAACTGCTGATTCCCAGTGCCAACAGCAACTCAATCAGGGTGAAACCGGAAACGGTGTATTGCTCTTTCATAGCGTTAGATTAAACAATGGCAAACTGCCGACGGCTCTTTTTACGACCAACGCGCATAAATAAACGATAAAGCCTCTATTTCGTTGTTTTTGCTGATGATGGTATAATATCCTTTTAGTGAAACAGATAGCTAAGAAACCTTCCCCTGCCATCCGCCTGCAACTCAATAAGCAAGGTGAATTGAGGCACCTTCTTTGTATAGAAGGTCTTTCTAAAGAAATATTGAAAAGATTGTTTGACACCGCTACTGCGTTTCTTCGCGAACAAAACTCAGTGGTCAAAAAAGTGCCTCTGCTACGAGCTAAGACGGTTGCTAATCTATTCTTTGAGAGTAGTACCCGTACCCGATCGACTTTTGAACTTGCTGCCAAACGGCTGTCTGCCGATGTACTCAATTTGAATACCAGCGTTGCAGCAGTGCAGAAAGGCGAGTCGTTGCTTGACACGCTGAAAAGTCTCGAGGCTATGAATGTTGATATATTTGTTGTCCGCCATAGCGACAGCGGTGCAGCCCAATTTATTGCCAAACATTTGAAAAAGGGTGTTGCAGTCATTAACGCTGGCGACGGTAGCCACGCACACCCGACACAAGCGTTGCTGGATATGTATACGATTATGCAGCATAAGCCGAACTGTAGTGAACTGACTGTCGCAATCATCGGTGATATACGTCATTCTCGTGTTGCCCGCTCGCAGATTGCTATTCTCAGAGTGATGGGGGTAAGAAAAATTCACCTGATAGGTCCTAGCACTTTATTACCGCCATTTGCTGAAAAGCTTGAAGGTAAAGTGTTTCATACTATAGAAGAAGGCATTGCCGGTGTTGATGTGATCATCGTACTGCGGTTGCAAAAAGAACGCATGCAAAGTGGTTTCTTGCCTAGTATGAACGAATATTATCATCGCTATGGAATGACCTTAGAGCGATTAAAGTTGGCTGCAACCGACGCTATCGTGATGCATCCCGGACCTATTAATCGTGGCGTTGAGATTAACTCTTTGGTTGCAGACGGGCATCGTTCAGTGATACTGGAACAAGTAACCTACGGTATTGCAATTAGGATGGCAGTGATGTCCCATGTCGCCAGTGGGCAAATACAAGAATCCGCCGAATGAATATACTGATAACAGGTGCGCGGTTGCTCACTAACAAAAAAGCGGATAACCAGATAACTGATATTGCTATCAAGCAGGGCGCAATAGAAGCCATAGGTTCTATTCCTAAAGATTTTTTTGCCGAACATACTATTAAAGCAGATGGCTTGCTGGCGATCCCTGGTTTAGTCGATTTGGCTACTTATTTACGCGACCCTGGCTTTGAATACAAAGCAACGATTGAATCAGAAACCAAAGCAGCGGCGGCCAGCGGAGTAACTACTCTATGCTGCATGCCGTACACTGAGCCTAAAATAGACTCGGCAGCCACCGTTGAACTCATACAAAAGCGTGCACACGAAGCCGATTTCTGCAAGGTGCTAACGATAGGTGCAATGACCAAAAGCCTAGCCGGTCTAGAACTAAGTGATATGGCAGCTCTTAAAGAGGCTGGGTGTGTGGCGGTGAGCCATTGCTTATGTCCGTTTGCCGATGCTTTGGTGCTACGGCGGGCGATGGAATACGCCGCCGGATTAGATCTGAAAATATTTGTACAACCTTTTGATAGAGCTTTGGCTGCCAACGGGTGTGCCCACGAGGGTGCACTAGCATTACATCTAGGTTTAGTTGGTATTCCGGTAGCCAGCGAGACTGCATTTTTGAGTCAATGCATAGAAATCGCCAAGGATTTAGGTATCGCTGTGCATTTTTGTCGGCTTTCGTGTGCGCGGTCGGTTGAGTTAATAGCTAACGCACAAGCACGCGGCATTGCGGTAAGTGCCGATGTCAGTGCACACCAATTATTCCTCAGCGAAGAGATGCTAATACATTTTGATCCTAATTATCATGTGGTACCGCCGTTGCGTAGTGAGCAGGATCGTGACGCATTACGAGAGGCGATTAAAGACGGTACCATCTCGGCGATATGCTCTGACCATCAGCCGCACGATATCAGTGCCAAGTTAGTGCCTTTTCCATCCAGTGAACCGGGCATTTCTGCACTAGAAACCTTGCTTGCCTTAACGCTACGCTTGGTCGAGGAAAATGTCGTTGATTTGACCCAAGCGATAGATTTGGTGACTCGCGGACCGGCAGCCATACTCAATTGGGGTTGCGGAACATTACACAAAGGCGGGGTGGCTGATCTTTGCCTAGTTGATTTGAACGAAACCTGGACTTTATTGGCACCGCACATGTACAGTAGCGGTACTAATTCGCCCTTTATAGGTGAAACCTTCAAAGGGCGTATACGCTATACAATCTGTAACGGCAAACTAAGCTATGACGCTCAATAAACTGGCTAGACACGCAACGATATTCGTAGAACAGGCACGAGTATTAAGCCATACCGCTTATGCGGCGAAGCAATACCGCATAGTTTTACAGGCGCCGCGTTGTGCGCAGACTGCCCAACCGGCCAATTTCGTGCATTTGCGTTGTAGCGAAGCTTTGGCAATGAGACGGCCGTATTCAATTATGTCGGTAGCAAAGGAACACGGTTGTATAGAGATATTGTATAAAGTAGTCGGCAAAGGCAGTCGCACCCTTTCCCAGCGACAAGTCGGTGACGAGATCAATCTTCTAGGTCCTATAGGAAATAGTTTTACACTGAACCCACAGAGAACCGAGCTGTTATTATTAGGTGGCGGAGTCGGGGTTCCTCCGATCTTGTTTTTAGCCGAACAGCTCAAGCAACATCCAGCTTATAAACCGTTGGTGATGATTGGTTCCGAGGTCCCCTTTCCATTTAAATTGACACCGTCAAAGCTACAGGTAACCGGCATAGACGCAGATCATTCTCTCTCGTTAACGAGGCTTGATACTTTGGGTATTCCATCACGGTTGGCAAGCGGACAAAAACAAGCGGGATGTTTTGAAGGCTATATAGATGCCTTTGCGCGCAGCTACTTAACACAAGCTAGCGAGCAGCAACTGGGCAGTATGCAGATATACGCTTGTGGGCCTGAGCCTATGTTAAAAAGCATTACCAAGCTGGCCGGTGAATTTCAGGTACCTTGTCAACTGGCGGTAGAAGAGTATATGGCGTGTGCAGTCGGTGGGTGTGCAGGGTGTGCGATTGCGGTTCGCGAAAACGGCAAAACCACAATGAAACGCGTATGTGTAGACGGTCCAGTATTTAACGCCAATTGTTTAGTAGGCTTTGTCTAGACATCCGAACATAAGTGCTAATCTGTCACAGTTGCGAGCAGCGATAGCACAAGCTGAAACTCAGGCACACCGTCCTTGTGGTAGTGTGCGATTACTGGCAGTTAGCAAAACTAAAGAAGTATCTCTGATTCGTGCAGCGATCGCAGCTGGACAGCACGATTTCGGCGAGAATTATTTGCAAGAGGCACTCGCTAAAATTAACGCACTCAACGACCAAAAAATTGACTGGCATTTTATAGGTTTGATACAGAGCAACAAAGCACGCGATATTGCTAATCATTTTGATTGGGTGCATAGCATAGGAAAAATATCCATTGCCCGGCGCATCGATCGGCTACGCCCAGCAACCATGCCACCACTCAATGTATGCCTACAAGTCAACATAGATAAAGAACCAAGCAAGTCAGGTTGTAGCGTCGAGCAAGTGTATGCCCTAGCCGACGAAGTCGCACAACTACCGCGTCTTAAGTTACGCGGTTTGATGGCCATTCCTAAACCTACTTCGGATACGCAACAACAATATAAAACATTTACCGAACTGTATACCCTGTTTGCACAACTAAAATCCCGCTATCAAGATTTTGATACGCTATCAGCCGGCATGAGTGGCGACTTTGAGCAAGCAATCCGAGCAGGTGCGACGCTTATCCGTGTCGGTAGTGCTATATTCGGACCGCGCAAATAACCCTCCTAGCTTTTTGTACTGTTCTACAATGGCTATGATCAATGATATACAAAAATAAAAATTGATATAGTGATAGCGGTTGCCTGATATCTTAGTCTCTTAGGAGACCAACAAAAGTATCGTAACGGAAGTATCCAACCAAGTAAAAACCGACCTAAAGTGGCAAGTCGATACTGATTATCAAAACAAGAGTATAAACTGGTGGCTTCGACTTTTGGCCGCGGATAATGTGAAAGTGCTATTATGATGCTTTGCCGTGAACAATAAGATGACGGTCGCTGATGACCTCAGTGTTCAAGTGAGTCAGTCCAGCTTTTTTTAATTGCGCCTTTACTTCTTCGGGCGTGAAGGCCGCACGCAGCGAGTTTCTAAAATCTCTTTGTAAGATTGGCGCTTCAGTAGCCGCATATTGTTCTACGAATTGATCTATTTGTTGCTTGTTTTGTGGACGACACAAGTCCGCGATAAAGATTCGCGCGTTAGGCTTGGCAAGCATCTTGACACTGCGCCATAGAACTTGTGGCGTATGTAAATGATGTAGCAAGCTGGTCGACAAAATACCGTCGTAGCTATGTTCAGTAACCGGAATATCAGGGAGGGTTGCTTGAATCAACCTTATTTGTTCGGTCACATCCTCTGCCATCAGACGGACTCTCGCTTGATCTAGCATTGCTGCGGATCCGTCGACCGCATCTATACATGCTTTTGGACAGAGTCTCGCCAGACGAGTGGTGATTTCAGCATCTCCGCAACCCAAATCAATCCACGCTCCGGTTTTAGGCAAATTCGGCATGCAACGCACAAAGTGTTCCATTAAAAAGCTATGTGGCTGACTAAAATCGGCAGTTGCATAAGCACGCGCTTGCTGTTCGTCTAGCATGAGTTCGGGTTCAGTTATTCTTTGCATAAGTCGTTATTTTCCCATGGAATGCATTCCATCTCTATCATATCTAGCGAACTCTCACGGCACCTAATGATATGAAAATTGTCACCATCAACCAGCACCTCGGCCGGTTTAGTTCGGGTATTGTAGTTACCAGACATGCTAAAGCCGTAAGCACCGGCCGACAATATGGCGAGTAAATCACCCGGATATAAAGCTAATCGCCGTTGATAGCCTAGAACATCGGCACTCTCGCACACCGGACCGACTATATCGTAGTCCCGGCACTCGCCTTTGTGTGCCTTAACCGCAACGATATCGTGCCATGCTTCGTATAAAGACGGTCTCAATAAATCGTTCATTGCGGCATCCACTACCGCAAAATACTTCTGGTAGGTTTGTTTGAGGTGTATAACTTGGGTGAGTAATACACCAGCATTACCGACAATAAAGCGTCCTGGCTCGAGTATTAAACGATAGGGACAGTCGGCAATAATGTCGTTAACCACAGTTGCATAATCTGAGATAGTAGGTGGTGTTTCATCTTGATAACGGATACCGAATCCGCCACCTATATCTATGTGTGTTATTTGCAAGCCATCTTTACAAAGTTGGTCTGCTATTGCGACGAGTTGCTGTAATGCCTTGGCATAAGGTTCGGGCGACATAATCTGCGAACCAATATGACAGGCGATGCCGTGTTCTTGCAGAAAAGGGCTGCGACGGATTTTTTGATAGAGCTCTATTGCTTGTTGGGCGTCTACACCGAATTTATTATGATGCAATCCTGTTGCAATATAAGGATGCGTCTGGGCATCGATATCAGGGTTGACGCGTATTGCCACCGCCGCAACTATATTCAGGTAGCTTGCAACCTTCTCTATCAGTAAAAGTTCCGATTCTGACTCTATGTTAATACAACCGATACCTCCCCGCAAAGCTGCCTCTATTTCCCATTGTTGTTTGCCTACTCCCGAAAATACGGTTTTGCTGATGTCGCCACCGCTACGGCGTACTCGTTCGAGTTCACCGCCTGACACCACATCAAAGCCGCTACCTAGTCGTGCCAACATATAGAGTATTGCAATATTAGAGCAAGCCTTGACTGCATAATGTATTTGGTATCGTTGATGCTTAAAGGCAGTGGATAAATCACACCAATTTTTTTCAATAGCTGCTTTTGAATAAATATATGTAGGCGTACCGCATTGCTCGGCTATTTTAGCAAGCGCAACATCCTCGCAATACATTTGTTGTTGTACGAGATGTAAACAGTGATGCTCTTTCATTGAACTTCTTTCTGCTGAGTTTCTTCGGGCGGCAAATACAGAGGTCCCGACTGCCCACAGGCGCCGAGCACTAATGTCATAAGCAAGTAATATAAAATGATAATTCGCAAATCAGATTTTCTATAGTTTACAATTAATACATCTTATCAGATAAAAGAAAAATTATTGTAAAAGTTTAATGCGAAACACATGATGATACTTTAGATGGATTCAATGAATAGTATAAGCCTAAAAAAGAAGTTAAGCATCCTAAGAAATATCATAAGAGAAATAAAGGCAATGGAGTCACTAGGAATTTTTCTCGCAAGATTGACTAGCCATAATATGTTATGGAGCCGACCAGCGAGTGGTAATCACTGGGTACGCTTTATCGCTGAATATGTAACCGGCCACCCGACCGGTGGTTGTATTAATAATAAACAGGATGCACCTATTCACTTGCATAAATTTCCTGATGGAGATAAACCGTTATCCCATGTAAAAGCAAGAAAAACCTATGTTTTACATAAAGAGCATAACCCGGACTATCTCTGCTACCGCTACCATCCCATTGGTCTATTGATACTGTTAATTCGTGATTTCCACGAATATATAGCGCATAGGAGCGGTTATACAAATTTTGTAAGTCTTGAAACTGAGAAGCAGTACTATTTGCTGTATATAGAACTTATAAAAGCGTATGATGATTTCACTGGGACTAAAATAGTTATCTATTACGAGGATCTAATCCTAAAACCAGAGCGAGAAATATTGCGCATCAAAAATATTTTAGGCGGCTCTGAAATCCGCTATAAAACTCTTATCCACCGTTACGATTATTATGCAAAACTTTCGAGAAATGCTAAGAACAGGGCATGGCGTGGTAGTATTTCCGGAATGGATTTAATATTTCATCGAACTACGAGCGATAAAAAAGAACTGCAAAGACGGCTGGAATTATTTCACAAACTTCTCTCCAACCGTCGCTTCCAACAAGTAAAGCCTTATCTAGATAGATATTTAAGATAGCACTCTTTCTTTATGAGAGACTGGTTTTGGTGCGCTTTTGCAGACTTGAAATGCAGAGACCTAGACTGCCTGCAGCACTGAGTACTAATAGCATAAGCGAGCGGTAAAATGGTCATTTGCAAATTCTATTTTATGCAACATGTTATAATTTTTGTGTTGAAGTAAGAGGGAAAGATAGATGGATAACCAGCGCAGAAAATTCATTGAAAACAGTATCGTCGTCGGCACCGCATCTCTGTTAGCACCATCGCTAATGTTTGCCGAGTGGCCGCAGAATGCATTTAACGAGACCGAACTAGACCAGGCACTTGTCGCTATTGCACAGGGACCTCTGGAGGAAGGAGATATTACTTTGGTGGCACCTAAAATTGCCGAAAACGGTTCACAGGTTAGGGTTGATGTGCAGGTTATGATGGATCATGTAGAATGGATTAGCATTTTGGTAGACAAAAACCCAGTGCCACTGACTTCACAATTCTTAATGATGGGCAGGAGTGAGCCGTATATTGCTACCAATATAAAAGTGCGTGAGACTTCCAATATCATTGTACTGGTCAAAGCTGACAACAAATATTACAGTACCCGCCAACAAGTTAGAGTTTCTGCCGGCGGTTGCGGTTAAGGGTAAAATACAGCTATGGCGAATTCGATAAAAATGCGTATTAGCAAAAAAGGTGACGAAGTAATCGTCAAAGCACTTATTAAACATCCGATGGAAACCGGGCGCAAAGTAGACCCCGATACTGGCGAGACTATCCCGGCGCATTTTATACAAACGGTGATAGGCGAATACGACGGTAGAAAAGTATTTACTGCCTATTGGGGAACCGGCGTGTCAGAAAATCCGTTCATATCCTTTAAATTTAAGGGTGGGGAAGAATCTAAAATGGTTAAACTCAGCTGGTTTGACAATCAAGGTGCATCGGATAGCTTGGAAGTCCCCATCTAATCGACGATCTACCAACGCTAGGCTTCGTGTATTTCTATAGCAATTCTTTCCGACCCATATCGTGTACCATAGACATTGGTGTATATACGATGTCATTTGAGTGATGTATTCTAATATCGTTTCAACAAAAGAGCTTTTTGAGCAGCGAACCAATCCTAAGTGGATTGTTTTTGATTGTCGCTTTAATGTTACCCGACCACATTGGGGAGCGGAGCAATACCGTAGCGGTCATATACCAGGTGCTTTTTATTGTAATTTAGATAACGATTTATCTTCTCCGCCTACTCCCAATAGTGGTCGCCATCCATTGCCTAACCCTCAAGACTTGGCAACCAAACTAGCTGCCTGGGGTGTATCTAACGACAGTCAAGTGGTGGTTTACGACGAATCAGTCGGAGCTGTTGCTGCAAGAATGTGGTGGGAGTTGCGATGGCTTGGGCATACTTCGGTTGCAGTTCTAGATGGTGGTCTGGTTCAGTGGAACGAAGCTGGTTATCCGTTGACTACGGAGTTGCCTAAAGTCAAAGCTAAAGGCAATTTCCAGCCACATCCTAACAATGACTTATGGGTCTCTGTTGCCGAAGTTGAAAGGATTAGAGAAGATGACCAAACAGTTTTAATCGATGCCCGATCTAGAGTTCGCTTTAGCGGCGAGCAAGAACAAGTAGATGCGGTGGGCGGCCATATACCCGGCGCGCTAAACCGGCCGCTGACTGATAATATAGATGATAACGGCTGCTTCCTACCAGCTGAACAATTACGCAATTATTATCAACCTTTATGTGGTGAGCGCACTATTCATTATTGTGGTTCAGGAGTGACTGCCTGCCATAATCTATTAGCGATGGAGTTGGCTGGGTTGGGGTTGCAACAACTATATGTGGGGTCTTGGAGTGAATGGATACGCTCTGCAGATCGTCCGATAGCAAAAGGAGACTAAAATCTATAAACTAGTCTTCAGACAAATCAACAGAGAGAGGATAGATATATGGAAAAAATAACGGTACAAGAGCTGAAAAAAGCAATTGATGCAGGGACCTCTGCACAAATCGTAGATGTTAGAACACCTAGCGAATATATTAGCGAGCGACTAGAAGCAGCGATGTCAGTGCCGCTAACTCACTTTGATCAATTAGCAATGAGTCTGGATAAATCTCGTGATGTTTATGTAATGTGCCGTAGTGGACGCAGAGCCGAAGAGTTTTGTCAAAGAATGGATGCTTTGGGTTATCGCACATTTTGTGTAGACGGCGGCCTGCAAGCGTGGCTTAAGCAGGACTTCCCAGTACTGCGCACACCAGGTCAGCCTTGGTCTCTTGAGCGACAAACACGCTTTGCGATAGGTCTACTAGTGCTTGTTGGCGTATTGCTGGCATTAACTGTACACCCTGGCTTTATCTACCTATGCGGTTTTATCGGTTTAGGATTGATGTATGCGGGAGCTACTGATTTCTGTGGAATGTCTTTGTTGCTGGCTAGACTACCGTGGAACAAACCGCGCGAGAGTATGCAACAGGCATCACGGTGAACTATTGCAGTGAGTGTGGTTCTGATAGATTAGTCTATAGACTACCGCAAGGTGATACTAGAAAACGAACAGTATGCAACTCGTGCGGTCATACCTTTTACAGTAACCCTAAAATCGTAACTGGGTGCATACTAGAATGGCAGAAGCGTATTCTATTATGTAAGCGTGCGATAGAACCGCGTATTAATCTCTGGACCGTACCAGCCGGATTTTTAGAGAACGGTGAGTCGGTTATTGAGGCTGCAGCTCGCGAAGCTGAAGAAGAGGCATGTGCGAAATCTGAAAATCTAGTGATTCACAGCTTTTATAATATTAGGTATGTTAACCAAGTATATATACTTTACCGCGGTTCCTTAAAGGACGGCAACTATGGCGTCGGACATGAAAGTAACGATGCCATGTTATGCGCCGAAACTGATATCCCATGGCAACAAATTGCTTTTCCAGTAATAGCAGATGCATTAAAGCTCTATTTTGCCGATCGCGGTCGCTGCCATTATCAATACCACGAAGGCGACATCTACAAAGGTGACGATAATCAAGCTCGTATCGTCCGTTATTAACTTAACTGGCTTTTGCAGAACCTCCCAAGCAAGGCGGCGATTTTTTCACTTGCTTATTTTTAGCCTGCCATTCTCTTGGGCTTAGAGTGTGCAACGCAAGCGCGTGCACACCTTCTTGCATTAGCTGAGCAAGTGCCGAGTACACCGCCTGATGTCGTTTGACCAATCCGAGTCGTTCAAACCCGCTTGCCACTATGATTACCTTAAAATGAGATTCGGCACCAGGCGGCACATTGTGTTGACTACTCTCGTTGATAACTTCGAGATAATCCGGCGTGAAAGTTTGCTGTAATTTATGTTCTATTAGTTGCTGTTTGTTTTGCATTAGATTCTCCATAATCATCTGTTAGCCATTATAGCTTTGCTGTAAAAATTGTAGCTATTATTAATCGTTTGCTCAATCAAATCAGTTATCTCAACTTTGCGTCTTTGGGCAATATCTTGTGCTATGTAGGGAAGGTATGCCGGCTCGTTCGGTTTGTTATAAAACGATTTGCCTAAACTGCGCGGTATTAGATAAGGGGCATCGGTTTCTAGCAGCAAGCGATCATCTGGTATCGCAGTAATAGCGTCGCGTAGATCTGCGGCACGCCGATCGTCACAAATCCATCCGGTCACACCAATATATAAGTCTAAAGCTAAATAATCCTCGAGCATAGCGCGGTTACCAGTAAAGCAATGTACGACGGCATTGTTGATATGTTCGCGATAGGGTTTCAATATTTTTATGAAATCCTCGTGGGCGTCGCGTTGATGCATAAATAAAGGTAAGCCGGTGTCAATCGCTAACTCTATTTGTTGTGCAAAAACAGATTGCTGTATCTTAGGTGACGATAGGTTTCTATAATAATCCAAGCCAGTTTCACCAATTGCAACAACCTTCTCTCGAACAGCCAAATCTCTGAGGGTTTCATAACTGGTATCGTTCCATTGCTCAGCCTGGTGGGGATGGGTGCCGACACTTGCCCAAAGACAGTTTGTATGTTGATTGGCTAAAGCGATGGCGGCACCGCTATCTGCGACATCAGATGCGGTGACTATCATCGTATGGACGCCGGCCTGCAGTGCCCGTTCTAGCACCTGCGATAACTGCGCGTTAAGTTTTGTGTGGGTAAGATTACAACAGATATCAATCATCAGTAATATCTGAATGAATGGTTAGATAAGCATCAGTCGGTCGAGTTCAAACTGCAACTGTTTTAGAAGTTTGCACTCAACAACACTTATTTCTTTTATGACATCTCCGTAGTTATGCCCAGCCGGCGCATACAAAATAATATTCAGGTGGGGTTCGTGTTGTCTAGTTTTACGAAGCAAAATGGGCGCTGCGTCATTCGTCTCACTACCGCTAGTAACAAAAATAGCAATTTTGGCTTTTGCCCAATTGATGATTTCGAATATGTCTTCTGCGGAAGTTTCAGCATCTAAATAAATCGGATGCCACTTATAGGCAGCAACTGTAGCCAACGCTTTTAAGCCGCTCAATTCAAAATCGTTCTCCAACGAACAAACCACCGCAGTAAAACGTTCTTTTGCTTGCCGCGTTGCTAATGTTAACAGATAAGATCTGATTAGATTATTAAAGACTTTGCGGTGCCCGTTCAGCAGATTACCTCTGCGACATTCGTCACGCACATAAGATACCAATGGCGTCAACAGATCTTCTATCATAAATACTGTCCCTAGAGATTTTTCTGCCCGTACTAGCGTATTGAACAATATATGAGAATCAAATTGATTGACCGCAACCACGCAAGCCTCCATATAATCCATTACCGACGCAGTACTTTTTCTTTGTAAGCCGGCAATAATCGGTTCGCTAGCACCTTCGTCTTGTTCGACCATATCCAGCAACTTGGCGTCGGACAACTGTACGATATCGCTGATGCGCCGCCCACCTCGGCAGGCCTTAGCTAATAAAATTAACCGTTGCACATCAGCGTCGCTATAGATCCGTTTGCCATGGTTACCACGCTGAGGTGAAACTGCGTTATAGCGGTTTTCCCATGCGCGTATCACCTCCGGAGTTAAACCACAATATCTTGCAACCACACCAATAGTGTGTATATTGTTCTTTTTTGAGTGGTTCATTTTGTACAGATGTTATTAATGTAAATTATCCTTTATATATCAATAATAATAGCATTAAAGTACTTTTTGTATTGTACAAAATGCTCAAAAATATCTTTTTTTTGTATAAAAAGCCTATACTATAACTATCTGTAAGCGGACTAGTACTGCTTATGAAGTTAAACTAGTAAATGGAGATAATACGATGAATAAGTTTTTAATCAACATTCGTTATATGATCGCACCTGTGACAATACTGCTTGCTATGTGGGGAGTCTTTATAGGCGGCCCTTGGGTATGGCTAGGTGTTTATATGTTAGGTGCAGGCATTTTGTTGGATGCTCTCGTTCCTAAAAAAACAATGGGCGCAGGTTTTGACGAGAACGGCGATACCAACGGTATTCCAGGTTTTCAAAACGGCGTCATGTACTTTATGCTAGCAGTATTTGTGCTGTTGCAAATAAACTTGGCATGGCGCGTTTACGAATACGCAGCTGGTATTCCTTTGGGAACCACTGAGATGTTCGGCATTACCGTCTATCAAGGTATCACTGGTCTACAATTAGTTGGTGCAGTCATCTCATCCGGAATTTTTGCCGGTATAGGCATCATATATGGACATGAGTTGGCACACACCAAAGGCTTTAGCTTCGTAATTGCTCGGTGGATGATGGCGTTGAGTGGTTCTTCCCACTTCTGCTATGCGCATGTTTACAACCATCATTTAGAGTTAGGTTGCTCGGACGACCCGGCAACTGCACCGCGTGGCCGCAGCCTATACGGACACCTTCCGTTGTCCTACTTAGGACAATCGAAATTCCTATATGGTATGGAAAAAAATCGTTTAGAGCGTCTAGGCGTACCTTTTCTATCATGGCAAAACCGTTGGCTTAGAGGTTATGCGATGAGCTTACCTTCGCTATTTCTATTCTGGTTAGCGGGTGGTTGGCTTGGCGTTTTGTGTCTTGCTTTGGTTTGGATAATTTCCAACTTTGAACTGGAAGCACTGAACTATCTAGAGCACTACGGCTTGATTCGTGAGAAAGGTCAACCGATAGACTATCGTCATTCGTGGGATAACTCAACCGCTTTGACTAGTTGGTATTTCATAGAAATTGGTCGCCAAGCGGATCACCACGATCGTGGCGAGACCCATTTCTGGGAGCTTGACGAAGTCGGTGCTCCTAATACTAACTGCGGCTACTTTATGTTGTTTGCCATTGCTCTATTTCCTATGCTGTTCCACAAGCTCATGGAAAAAGAACTGAAGAAATGGGACGACAACGAAGCCGTTGAAGGTGAGCGTCAAATTGCTGACACAATGAACCAACACGCAGGCTACGCTTAATATTCAATTTATTAGATCCCTGTGTAAAGCCGCCGGCACCTTGGTGTCGGCGGTCTTTTTATACCTAAATGGTAGTATGTCTATTGGTGGATAGTGGTTTATAATTTTGTCTGTGAATGATGAATTAATAAATCAGATCATATCCGACAGCGATGAGCGACCAAGCCACGCTGCTCTAGAAAATCGTTTGCGCGAGATAGAGCAAACTTTAGCGCATCTACCCACCACCGTAACCGAAAAACAACAATTACTCATACTCGAGAAAGCCGAAATTCTAGTCGAATTAGGAGATAAGCAGCAAGCATGGCAACTCGCACGGACTGGCTTTGATTATTTTCTTGCAAGCAAGCAATGGCAATACGCAGTACAGGCGTGCGAGATAGCTTATCGCTGCGATTGCGAGGATTCAATAGCAGCGTTGGGCATGGCGTGTTGGCTGGCGATCACTTACCCTATAGAGCCGCTACTATCGATTCGCGTGCTACATTATGTAATAGACGAAACCCCAGACAACTCCGACGGTGCTGCTGTGGTGGCAGTTGTTGCACATTATTTAGTCGATCTGCGGGTAGCAGATAAGCAAAGAGATAGCCTATTATTCATAACCAAACAAAAGATTGCTGATGTTGCCCGCCGTCATCGTAATATAGCAGACGAAGAAAGTATCAATATCTGGATGGATATCTTAGGCCTCAAAGACCCTAAAGAATTTTTACCTAAGATGGCAAAAGTTATAGAAATAATCACTGATGACAAATGGTGGTTTGACCGCGAACAACTACGCGCTCAGTTGCCAGTTAATTGATGGATCAACAAAGGTATATCGTTCATTTTGATATGGATGCTTTTTTTGCATCTATAGAACAACGAGACTTCCCGGCATATGCCGGCAAACCGATTATAGTCGGAGGCAAACCGGGTGAGCGTGGCGTTGTTGCTACTTGTAGTTACGAGGCACGACCTTTTGGTGTGGCTTCGGCAATGCCCTCTACAACTGCCGCTCGCTTATGCCCGCAGGCAATATTCGTAAAACCCCGCTTTGAAGTCTATCGACAGGTGTCCGCACAAATACAAAGAATTTTCCGAAACTATACCGACCTCGTAGAAATGTTATCGCTGGACGAAGCGTATTTAGATGTGAGTGACTCGGTAGCAAGTATTGAAGCTGCACGACAACTCGCATATCAAGTTAAAAACCAAATACTAAAAGAAACACAACTTACCGTATCGGCGGGTATTTCCTATAATAAATTTCTAGCTAAAATTGCCTCAGATATGGACAAACCGAACGGTTGCTATCTGATTAGCCGCAAAGATAGTTTAGATTTTGTTGCCCAATTACCTATCGGAAGATTCCACGGCATAGGCAAGGTTACGCAAAAGCGTATGCAGGAGATAGGAATTACAACTGGCTTAGATCTAAGACAGTGTACCCGCGAACTACTCATTAAAAAGTTTGGTAGAGTAGGTGATTATTATTATCACGCTGCGCGTGGCATAGACCACCGGCCAGTGGTGCCAAAACGACCTCGAAAATCGGTAGGAACAGAGACTACTTTTAGGCACGATCTCAACCACAACGATGCTATTTATGAAGCATTAAAACAGCGAGCACTGGAAGTTGCCCGTATACTCACCTCGCGCAACCTAAGCGGGCGAACGGTGACCTTAAAGGTTAAATATGCCGATTTTCAACAAGTCACTCGTAGCCATACGCTAGATCATCCGTTAACTGGCTTACAAGAGATGTGGGCAATCATACTCGGCTTGTTGCAAAAAACCCAAGCTGGCAAAAGGCCAATACGTTTGTTAGGTATAGCGGTATCCAATCTATGTAGTTCAGCCACTCTGCGGCAAGAGCAACTTAAGTTTTAGGTTTTCAGTCGCTCGATACAACGCCGCGCTGCTTCATTTGTTGTTTTTTTCGTATGACTTCCCAAGCACTGCATATGCCGCAATGTTTAGCTTACAGTAAATAAGCTCGACTCAATATACCTATCGTGGCATCGTACATACACCCATTATACCCGTGCTAAAATGCTACGGTGAATGATACTCAGCGATATTTCTTATACTGGCCGGTGTAGCTCAGTTGGTAGAGCAACTGATTCGTAATCAGTAGGTCGGGGGTTCAACTCCTCTCACCGGCACCAGTTTAGTCCGCCCCGGCCTAAGACATGCGCCCGTAGCTCAGTGGATAGAGCGTTGCCCTCCGGAGGCAAAAGTCGCAGGTTCGAATCCTGCCGGGCGCGCCATCGGCAACTACTTAGTATCCCAGTGTAGATTTTCGCGCAGTTTAATTCTCAGTAGCAATAAACTAATAAAATAAACAATGGCACCTGATACGACGAGGCCGGCTAGTGTGCTGACCCGATAAGGTGCACTCCAAGTATTCCAATCGGGCAACATCCGCATAACTAAAACAAGCAGTAACCCCATCATCAATGACGCAATGAGTATCTTTTTGGCAAATGTTTTAGTTTCTGTCTCAATGCGGAATATGCCATGGTGGCGGAGCGCACGATACAATAAAAAGCTATTCAGTAATGCCGATACACTGGTTGCCAACGCTAATGCGGCATGCGGTGCAACCCAGCCTATATACTGCCATAGTAAAACAAAAACAATATTCAATGCGATGTTGCTAAGCATCGCAACCACTGCGATACGCATAGGAAGTTTCGTGTTTTGATGCGCAAAAAAAGCACAAGAAAATATCTTAATCAGCATAAACATAGGTAGCCCTATGGCATAAGCCATCAGACTGATGCTCACCATCAATGTATCGTCAGCGGTGAATTGGCGATATTGTATCAACGAGACAAGTATCGGTTTTGCTAACACAACTAGTCCGACTACACACGGCAAAGCAAGCATTAACGCGGCGCGTATACCCCAATCCATCGTGCGCTTAAAACTATCTATATCAGTGGCAGTGCGGTGCTCCGATAGACGCGCCAGCAACACCGTGCTAATAGCGATGCCGAAGACACCCATCGGCAGTTCGACAAAGCGATCCGAGATATAAAGCCAGCTAATGCTACCGGCGACTAAAAATGATGCTATCAGCGTATCAAATAAGAGATTCACTTGCACAATAGCAGAACTGAACACTGCCGGTAGCATCAGCTTTCCGACGCGTCGCACCCCGCGATGATAGAAATCCAGTCGTAATCGGAAAGACCAACCAATACGCCTAAGCCAAAGTACTATGAAGCTAAGTTGTGCTATACCAGCGATTAAAACCCCCCAAGCAAGCGCAGTGATTGGTTCATCCATTTTAGGCGCAGCCCACAATGTTGCAATAATCAATGATAAATTCATCAACACCGGCGTAAAAGCCGGTGCGCCGAAATGACCGTAACTATTGAGTATGCCAACTGCAAGCGCAGTCAGAGAAATAAATAACAGATAGGGAAAAGTGATACGCAACATCTGTGCTGATAAATCAAATCTATCACTTTCATCTATAAAACCCGGAGCGAAAATGGTAATCAATAGCGGTGCGGCGACTATGCCAATGGCAGTGATAACAAGCAATATGACGCCGAGCGTGCCGGCAGCACAATCGGCAAACCGATGCAATTCTGCATCACTGGAATGTTTTTTATATTCTTGGAATACTGGCACGAAAGCCTGAGAGAGTGCCCCTTCTCCGAACAGTCGACGCATCAAGTTGGGCAACCTAAACGCGACCAAAAAAGCATCAGTGGCACCACCTGCACCGAATATAATGAAGATAATCGCATCTCTGGCATAGCCTAAAACACGCGACAGCATAGTCAAAAGACTAAACGAAGCGGTTGACTTAACGAGTTTCTTCCCTAGACTCAACGAGCGATCTGGTATTGCTTGCTTAGTCAATTTATCCGTAGACTCTAGTCATAAAACAGCCTTGCTTGATTAATTCTGTTTTTCTAATTTTTCAATAATTTTTTCAGCTAAAGACTTAAAATCATTATAACAACTAGATACTGCTTTTTGCTGTGCACCGATAACACCGTCGGCTGGTTTCAACATAAACATTGGTTTGTTTGCCTCCTGAGCAATCGGCATCAATGATCGATAATCCTTTAAGTGTGCCAGAAGATATTCGTCATTGTCCACTTTAGTGACTTGAGGTTTGGCTTCTTGAAGCACTGATTCTCTATACTCTAAAGGCATTTTTTCAATCCATCTGGCATAGGCTTTGACCGGACGGCTTAAGTGAATTGAATGTCTCATCAAAATATAGCCAAGTGGTTGCATAGCACCTGATGGTAGATTGAGGTCTAAACCTTTCGGTTTCCCTTTGGTGCGCTTTGCCCATGCTTCTCTCCATTTTATAAGCGTAGGTCCTACATTGCGCAGACCTTGTAGTGAAAACAAATCGGCTGCAAGAGGAATGATAACGAAATTACTAGCTATTAAAGCTGCTCTATTAATAGCGCCTAAATTAGGACCAACATCTATCAATACTAGATCTGCTTTAAAGGTATCATGCGCATAATTTATTGTTCGAGCAAACGCTGTTATCACACGAAATGCCCTTGGATTGTCTTGATCTAGACAATTAGACCATTGGGTAGACAATTCATCCTCTCGCTTTGATAATTCTAAGTCTCCGGCTAGCAAGCCTATTCGTTCGTCTATTTCCTCAATATGAGGGGATGTAGAAATATCGCCTATTCCGTCAAATAGAGGTAAGATATCTTGGTTGATGGTTTGTTTATTTTGGTCTTGCCAAATTTCTAATAACCTCTCTTCGCTTAGGAACATGCTACTGAGGTTGGCTTGCGGATCTAAGTCGGCGACGATGATGCGATATCCCAATTCGGAAAACATCCATGACAAATGATAGACCAATGATGTCTTCCCGACTCCACCCTTATTATTAAAAAGTGCTATTGCTTTCAAGGTCTTCTCTCCACTGTTGCAGAAACAAAATTTTCCTGTATATCAAAACTAGCCTGCTTATTACCGTTCTCTTTTAAGGTCCGCTCGACTGTGGCAAGACCCATGCCAAATCTCTGCATAAAACCCATGTTCTTCATTGCTTCAGCAATAGTAGGATTGCGATAACCCGTGTATCCTCTCCCGAAATTCTTGCGGGATACCCCGTAAAGACCGCCTGGGCTAACAATGGTAATTTTGTCTGCATACCAATAAACTCGTATTGGTGTATAACAACCTTGGTAATCTCTATGAATAACTGCGTTGCGCACAAGTTCTCGCAATGCCTCATAAGGATAATCCGGCAACTGCGCATGGGTTTCTCCGCTTGTATCCAGTGCGGTAGATATATTGGCTTTTAAGATACTATCTAATTCTTTTAGCTGCTCGGCTAAGGTGCCGTCAATTTCTTTTTGATCCATAACTGGGTCAGTCACCTCTGTGCCGTCGTAACGAACAAATTGGATGTATGCTCCAGGAAACCAATAGCGAACATCGTTGCCTAACATTAAAATTGCCGTGACCGTCGGTTTACTCTCTGGTGTAATCAAGCGCAAGGCACGCATTTGCTCATTCGTACTACGCTTGTTTTCTTGCAGTACTTCGGGTGTCACAGCACTAGGCAAATAATCACGCCTAAATTTCTCCATATCCAGATGATCCTCTATAGAAGTATCTGCCACCCCGTTCATGTCATACGGTAAATTTTGCCAATCACGCTTTTCGGTAAGATGTTTTTCCTCTTCTGCGGCAGCTTGGTTACATGTCGGACCAACCCTGATATAACATCTATTACCAGCTCTGATGGGTGTATTCTTTGATGGTTCCACCTGTATGACTGCAATCTCGCAATTTTGCAAATTTTTTTTAGCAACTTCTATGATTGGGGAAGGAAGAATTTTTCCGTCACCGCGTAATCCACTCAAATTTTTCAAAATAGCATCATCAATGGACAAACCGGCACAGCTTTTGTCGTCTCTCAGTCCGACAAAAATAACTCCGGGTGTGTTGTGACCGGGCAAATCATTCGCAAACGCACAAATCACTTTGCGAATTTTATCCAGATCTTTGGCAGATTCGGTAAATTCCACTTGGTCGCTTTCACCGCGATGTATCCGTTTTATTAATTCACTGTCGCTAAACATTATTCACTCTAATGGTATTGCCAAGTTTGTCAGGTTATATAGTTCGTGCCATTCTAGCATGGGCGGTGATTCTAATGATCTTCTTGGATTTAGCTAGCCAAACCTACTAGGTATATGGTTAAACATTCACCCGATAGCATCACGAGTAGTAGGCGAACACAAAAACAACGAAATACCTGCCAGAAGCCACAGAGAAGGCAATAATTAGCTTTGCTTTGTAGATTTATGTATATAATTACTTAAACTTCCAGTATGTATTATAATGTGATGGTAAAAGACACGGTAGTGATATATGGAAATAGTAAATAGCAATAAGGATATTAATAGTGTTGTGCCAACTGGCAGCATGGATCAGATTGTCGAGGATGCAGCCAAGACCTTGAAAGCGATGGCACATCCTCTGCGCCTCAAGATACTCTGTGTGATTGACAGTAGCGAGATGAATGTGCACGAGCTGGTAGAAAAAGTAGGCACATCTCAAAGCAATGTTTCGCAGCATTTATCAGTGTTAAGAGAAAAAAAAATACTAGCCTGTAGAAAAGACTCTAACCGCATGCTGTATCGCATAGGTGATCAGCGTACCTTAATGCTTATAGATATGATGCACAAAGTGTTTTGTTCGCATGTCACTAATGGCAACGGTTCCCTATAAATAAGAGATGCCGAGCGACTACACCAGTTTTATTGCCGATAATTTATTTTTGGTTGCATTATTTTTGATATTGCTAACCGCAATCATTATTACTGAGACTAAGAAACTAACAAAGAAATATAAAGATTTAACGCCTGCTCAAGCAGTGCAATTACTGAATCGGGAAAATGCGGTTATGATTGATGTACGCGAAGTAAGCGAGCTTAGCGGCGACGGCATAAGAGACGCTAAACACATGTCGTTTAGTACATTGACTAATCGCCTTGCCGAGTTGCTTAAAGCTAAAGATAAGCCGGTTATTGCTTTTTGTATGAACGGTTTCAAGTCCTCTAAAGCCTGTCGCTTGCTTTGCAAGCAAGGTTTTACTAAAGTTTATTGTCTAAAAGGAGGCATTGTGGCATGGAAAGACGCAAATATGCCGGTGGTTAAAAAATGAACCAGCCTAAAGTTTTAGTTTACACTTCGGCTAATTGCCCCTACTGCGCTTGGTCTAAGAAACTGCTTGATAAAAAACAAGCCAATTACGAGGAAATTAGAGTAGATCAAGACGATGCTGCCAGAATACGACTACAGAAACTTACCAAACGCACATCAGTGCCACAGATATTTATAGATGATACGCACATCGGCGGATACCAAGACATGGTAGAACTAGACCAAGACGGTGAACTGGACAAACTATTATGCGGGGGCAGGGAATCTTAACCCTATTGGCCAATACTCAATGATATACGAAAACTATGATTGAAGTTAAAAGCATATACATTAAGGATGCTTCTTTTGAATCTCCACATACCCCTAAAATACTCGATTTACAATGGAATCCTAATGTAGATATCGATATGCATAGTATAAACGGAAAGATAGAAGAAGCAGACAATCTCTACGAGTCAATACTGCAAATAACGGTGACTGCCAAACACGAAGAAACAACTATTTTTATGGTCGAAGTAGAACAAGCCGGAGTCTTTCAAATATCGGAGCTGAGTGGCGAGGAACTGAACAAAGCACTACAAGTAGATTGTCCAAATATTCTTTTCCCTTATGCACGCGAAGCCATATCTAGTATAGTTTCTAGGGGAGGATTCCCACAACTACTGTTAGCACCTATTAATTTCAAGAGTATCTATCTACAAAAAAATTATGCAAAAAAAGAGCGGATGACCGGCAAACCTCACTAGAATGCACAAATTAACCATTCTTGGTGCCGGTATATGGGGTACTGCGCTTGCTATACAATTCGGTAACCGTGGTTGCCAAGTCAGTTTGTGGGGACGAAATCAAACCCTAATCTCACAAATGGCAATCTCTCGTTTTAACGCAACTTACCTACCCAATATTAAGCTACCCGACGCAATAACATTTTATAAAGACCTAGATACTGCCATTGCCGCCGGTGACATTATTTTGTTGGTCACACCCAGTGGATCTATACCACAGCTGATTAAGCGGATTGCCCCTGTCATTAACTCTCGACATCAAGGAATAGCATGGGCATGCAAAGGTATAGAAGTGAATAGCGGGCGTTGGACGCACGAAGTAATATCGGAAGTGGTACCCCACTTGCCGTTGGCAGCTATATCAGGACCCTCTTTTGCCCAAGAAGTAGCTATTGGGCTACCAACAGCTTTGGTTATCGCTTGCGAACAGGAGCCCTTTGGACGTACGCTTGCCGAAATGTTGCACAGCGATACACTGCGTGTTTATACAACGACTGATGTGATAGGTGTAGAATGTGGCGGTGCGTTGAAAAATGTTATCGCTATTGCAGCTGGCATATCAGAAGGTCTAAGGCTCGGAGAAAATGCAAAAGCGGCACTGGTCACACGCGGCATAGCCGAAGTTATAAGATTTACTCAAGCAATAGGAGGGCATCGAGAAACCATTGTCGGTTTAGCTGGTATAGGTGATATTATGCTATCGTGTTCAAGCAACAGTTCACGCAATCACAATTTCGGCAAAATGATAGTAAAATACGGGAGTGCTCAAAAAGCACGCGATAAAAACACCAAAGTCGTCGAAGGTGTGGATACCGCAAATGCAGTATTGAGAATAGCACAACGACACAACATAGAAATGCCTATTTGCGAACAAATTGCGTTGATTTTAGCCGACCGGATCACTGCTGAGCAGGCAGTCAAGCAACTATTACAACGACAAGCACCCTTTAAAGCCTGATAGGCGGTCAAGTACTTTTATCGGTATGCGGCATGGATAAAGAAATATCTCATAAGGATGCTATGCTCGGCGTAGAGTTCTGTGGCTTACATTTTAATTCGCCCTTGGTGTTGTTATCAGGCTGTGTGGGTTTCGGTGATGAATATACTCGTGTCAATGGCTTTGCGCTGCAAGAGGTCGGTGCAGTTTGTCTTAAAGGCATCACTTTGGAAGCACGTAGCGGCAACCCTGCACATCGGATTGCTGAGACAGAAGATGGAATGTTGAATGCTATTGGCTTGCAAAACCCAGGCATAGATACATTTATCAATGATATATTACCGACGCTAGATTTTGCCAAAACGCGTTATATCGCTAATATCTCAGGGAACTCCGTTGCTCAATACGGCGAGTTGGCAAACCGATTAGACGACACCAATATTGACGCAATAGAGATTAATATCTCATGCCCTAATATAAAAAAAGGCGGCACTGAATTTGGCAACGATGCAGTGATTTCGGCACAAATCGTTAACATTTGTCGTAAAGCCACTTCCAAACCTCTGATTACCAAGCTATCTCCCAATCAAGCTGATATTGCCAAAAATGCAAAGTATTGTCTTGAAGCCGGTAGCGATGCTTTTTCGGTTATCAACACGATTCCTGGTATAGCGATAGACATAGAAAACCGTACACCCGTATTGGGTAATAATTGCGGTGGTTTATCGGGACCGGCAATTAAGCCTATAGCCTTGCTTAAGGTATTGGAGGTCTATCAAGTATGCCGTCCGCACAACATACCAATTATAGGACAAGGCGGCATAAGTCATGGATGCGATGCAGTTGAGTTTATGCTGGCCGGTGCAACCGCAGTCGGCATAGGAACCGCTCTGTTTTACGAACCGTTAATCTGCGCAGAGATTAATCGTTATATTACTGACTACCTTACCCGACACAAGCTACCGAATGTAAAGACTCTCGTGGGCACTGTTAAAATGCACAATGTCAACTTAAACTCTGGCATTTAAGAAAAATGATTATTTCACATAAACTCAAAATCATATATATAAAGTTAAGAAAAGTTGCCGGCACCTCTTTTGAAGTGGCGCTGTCAAGATACTGCGGTGCCGACGACATATTGACTCCGACGCCCTGCTCAAGGTAGCTCTCTCTATGAAGTCTACTCTAGATACCCCGAGGTAAAATCTATGATAGATAAAATACACGATGAAAATTGGCATAACTATGAGTTGATTAGAAAGTATTGGCCGGTATATAAATCCGAACTGGAAGATACTTTGAGTGGTTCGCAGAACCCATAAGCCGCTACACGCGGGGCATTTCTGCGAGCACCCGTTTGACGAATGGAATGGTAAGGCGATGCTTGCATTGGAAGCCTACTCGACTAATATGATTGACGACTTTGATTAAAGAATCCATATCACGAGGATAGTGGTTTAGTAGATAAGTGATAGCCACCGCCGGTATTTCTGTACCGTTTAGCTTGGCGTGTAAAGCGAGTGCTGCAGGTTTATGTTCATCAGTGATAGCGGTTAATTTATGAACACTGCCCCATAAAAGTCGCGACTTCAAATCAGACAACCGTAGCGCCAACTGTCTGGGATTACTGCGTCCGGCCACCAGCAAACAGCCATTCTCATCGCGCACCCTATTAATCAAGTTAAAAAGTGGACCTTCAATATCTATTTTCGACTCGGCAATGAACTCAGCTTCGTCTATGCAGACAAGATCTACTGACTCTAAGCCGTTGAGTATAGAACTGACTTTGTCACCGACAAGTTGCAAGGGCAGATAAATGCTACGCTTTGACCGATGCGTTATTGCGCTACAAGTCGCTTGCAATAAATGGCTTTTACCACTGCTTGGTGGTCCCCACAGATAAGTTTGGTAGCTTACACCTAGATTAGATTGGCATAAATGATGCAGATGGTCTACTACAGTTTTATTATTTGTCGGCAAGAAATTATCAAAGACTTTGTTTTTCTGTGGGCCAAAGCGTAACAATAGTTGCTTAGATAAACTCATGCCGGTAGTCTATTTAGTTGTGATAACCGATATTTACCCATATGCAATAGTTTTGCAAATAACTTTATAATGCATAAGTTATCTAGCTGAGGCTTTAATCGCATTACGTCCCCATATCCATATATAACCAACACCGCTCAACACAGTAGTCACCGTAACTACGGTGATAAGTCCACTGATCCACTGTTGCGGAACAAAGTTGATTTGGCTGTATATCACAATGACGGTTAGCAATAACTGGAAAAAAGTATTCACTTTGCTAATGATCGATGGCGCGGCGAGAAATTGTTCAATATATAAATAATATGCACCACCGCCAATCACGATGATTAGATCTCGAGCGACGATAAGCAATACCAGCCATACCGGCAACAAATCGATATAAGCTAGCATCACCGTAGCACCGACCAGCATCATCTTGTCGCAGACAGGGTCGAAAAAACCACCAAAGCGAGAGATACAATTGAGTTTTTTAGCTAGAAAACCGTCAACTGCATCGCTCAAACCCATAAAAATAATCAAATAAAGCGCAGCGGAAAAGTGACCAAGATATAATAGATACATCAACACTGGCACTAACAAAAGCCGAATAGCGGTCAATAGATTAGGTATATTGCTCATTATTAAGATTCATTATGGTTATTCAAGTCTACCTTGAATCAGGTAAAATTATATTTTAACTCAAAGCTAAAAATATTCTAATGCCTAATCATTCATATAAAAATGCAAGCCAGCATTATCGTCAGGCTGGTGTAGATATAGCGGCCGGCGAGATGCTGGTTGCTAAAATCAAACGACTGTCTAAGCAAACAAACCGTGAGGGTGTGATAAGCGGTATCGGCGGATTCGCCGGTTTATTTGATTTAGCGGCAGCAGCAAACTATCAAGCACCAGTGATGTTGGCGGCAACTGACGGTGTCGGCACCAAGTTAAAGATCGCGCACGCTATGCACAAGCACGACACAATCGGCATAGATTTGGTAGCCATGTGCGTAAACGATATACTCGCACAAGGCGGAGAGCCAATTTTTTTCCTTGACTACTTGGCTTGCGGAAAACTACATGTAGATACTATGTATACCATTGTCCAAGGCATCGTGCAAGGCTGCAAAGAAGCAAACGCTGCACTGATAGGCGGCGAGACCGCCGAAATGCCAGGCTGCTATCCGCAAGATCAATACGATGTTGCCGGTTTTGCCATTGGTTTGGCTGAACGCAATAACTTGCTACCTAAGACGAACATCAAAGCAGACGATATTATCATTGGTATTGCATCGAGCGGACTACATTCTAACGGCTATTCGGTGATTAATAAGCTGATAGCTGAACATCGCATCAAGCTCAATGAAACACTAGACGGCAGTACTCTGGGTGCCCTTTTATTAAAACCAACAACTATCTATGTAAGTGCGTTGCTACCTTTGATACAGCAAGGACTAGTCACTGCGTTGGCGCACATTACTGGTGGCGGTATAACCTCGAACCTGCCCAGAGTCCTACCTGCGCATCATTGTGCGCTTATCGATAAAAAAGGTTGGCCACGACCGATCATCTTTGATTGGCTACAAAAAGAATGTGCATTAGCCGACGAAGAAATGCTGAGCGTCTACAACTGCGGTATAGGAATGATACTGATAACCACCACCGAACATCAAGCAGCTGTTATGCATCAACTAGAGCTTGCACAGCTACCCGCTTGGCTGATAGGCAGAGTTAAACAGAGTAAAGCTAAAAGTCCTTATGTTGAATACTCTGAACATCGTTAGTAGCTGGTGAAGAGAATCGTCGTTTTGGTCTCCGGGCGCGGTAGTAACCTGCAAGCATTAATAGCAGGTGTGGAGACAGGCTCTATCAGCGGAAAAATTGTAGGGGTGATTAGCGATAGAACCGATGCTGTTGCTATTGAAAAAGCAAAGTATGAAAAAATTGCCACATCGGTAGTTGATGCTAAAACTACCCGCTCACACAATCACTTTGAGACCACCTTAATGAATGCCGTGCAGCAGTATCAGCCCGACTTGATACTGTTAGCTGGCTTCATGAGGATATTGAGTGCACAATTCGTCAAATTTTTTGCAGGGAGTATTATGAATATCCATCCATCTTTGTTACCTGCTTATAAAGGTCTAAACACGCACCGTCGTGTATTGGCTGCCGGTGAGAAAGCACACGGATGCAGTGTACATTTTGTAACATCGGAATTGGATGGCGGACCATTGATAGCGCAAGCGCGGGTTAGTGTTAAAGCCGATGATACACCGCAGACGCTTGCTCAGCGCGTGCTACTAGAAGAACATAGAATATATCCGTATGCGGTCGCTCTGTTTTGTGCAGACCGCATCAAAATGGATGGTGGAGAATGCCTATTGGACGATAAGGTTTTAGAACAGCCGTTGCACCTTAATCAGTAACAGTGTCGGCAAGCTTACGCGGTACTCGGGTTAGAAAAACTATTAAGCCAAGTGCTAGCATGACTATCAGCGACATCAAACCAAAGCGTGGGTTATCGCTGAGATATGTAGTGAAACCAAATAATAGCGGACCTAAGACCACCGCAAATTTGCCCAGCATGTTGTAAATCCCGAAGAATTGGGCTGCGTGTTCGGACGGTACCATATCGGCATAAAAAGCACGGCTTTGGGCTTGCAAGCCACCCTGCACCAAGGCGATTAAAACAACTAGAATATAAAAGCTCAATTGCGAATCTAAAAACGCTCCCCATAAGCAGATAACGATATAAATAAGGATACCAACTGTTATCATAGAATGTGCGCCGAAATGTTCTGCTAGACGGCCGTAAATCAGAGTGGCTGGAAAAGCTATAATTTGTACGAGTAATAGCGCAATCAGCAGATCTTCTACCGGGAATCCTTTCACATCTCCGTAATGTACTGCGATTCTGATAATTGTATCCACGGCGTCTATATAGAGCCAATAAGCTAATAAAAACCATGCCAGTGCCGGCTGTTTACGTAACAGTTTAAGTGGTTTCCAAAAACCAAAAGTAGATGTTTGTCGTTTATGTTTCTCCCGTACCCACAACAATAATGGGATACTGAATAATAACCACCATATACCTACGCCGGCAAAAACGCCTTTTATTTGTTGCATTTGCTCGGCATCACCAAACCACACTGGCAACACGCCGAGAATAAGTGCGATGCCGCCTCCTAAATAGCCCAATGCATAACCGGTTGACGAGATACGATTGTAATAAGTTGGCGAGGTGATGTCGATCAGCATCGCGTCGTAAAAAACATTACCTGCCATAAACATAAAAACCGATAGCACATAGCAGATAAGTGCCGCCTGCCAAAACCCCTCGCCGAGGAAGGTGAAAGCAATTGTCGCCGCCACAGAAATGACCATACATACAGTCAAATAAGCCTTTTTGGCAGCCTTAACATCGGCAAGATATCCTATGACTGGGGCAGCTAGTATGAGCAATATGCCGGACATTGAAGCACCAATCCCCAAAAGTAAACTGATTTCGGAAGCGGCTAATCCTTTTGCCCAATAATTTTTGAATAAAATGGGGAAAAATCCGGCCAGCACGATGGTGGCAAAAGCAGAATTAGCCCAATCGTACAATGACCATGACAAAGTAGCTTTATTCCATCCTCTATGAGTCAGATACTCTAATATGTTGTTATACATGAAAAACCGCAGTGAACAGTTTGTGGTGAAAATGCCACATCAAATCATGTTATCATTTAGTCTTGCAATTGCATAAATAGATTTTGAAAAAGGAGTATGAATAATATAAATATAACCAATTTTCAAGGTATTATCACCGATGATGTAATGCTTTACGATATCTGTGAGGTGTTTGCTAAGTCGCAATATATTGCTTTAGATACCGAATATATGCGCGAAGCTACCTATTATCCGCAACCCTCTTTGGTACAAATCAGCGATGGCAAAAATCATGCCATTTTAGATATCATAGCGTTACAGGATTTACAGCCCTTAAAGAGGTTGCTAGCGACACCTAAAATAACCAAAATTATTCATTCTTACGAGCAAGACCTGATGGTCTTAAAATATATAGGTTGTCCTATCAAACATTCTTTGTTTGATACGCAACTGGCAGCAGCATTTCTAGGTTTTGGTTATATGGTCGGCTATCAGACTCTAGTTGAAACTTGTTTAGGTGTTAAGCTCAAAAAAGGCTATGCGAGATCTAATTGGTTAACCAGACCCTTGGCCAAAGAACAAATTAAATATGCGATTGAAGATGTTATCCATTTGCCCAAACTATATCATTTTCTCAACAAACATTTACAAGCCTCTGGCAAAGCCAGCTGGTGTGAGGAGGATAGCAAGCGAATATTAAATGACTACTACTCCGAGCGTGTCCGCCGTCCCACCCCTAAAGTTTCAGGTGAAGGTCAGCTGACTACCATTTATGAAAAACACCGACTACGAAAGTTAGTAGAGTGGCGCGAAGAAAAAGCAAAAACTGCTAATATGCCGAGGCGGTGGTTAGTTAAAGATAAGTATCTTATTGCGGTTGCTCAAAACCGTATGTCACTCGACGAACTGATAAATATACACAAAGATAATTTAGAAAATGAATATACAGACAAACTTAGTGAACAACTAAAATTAATTAAATACGAAACCCAAAATAGCAAGTATATATCGGCTAAAGATAAGCAATTAATAGAAAAACTAAAGCAGCTAATATCACAAGCCGCCCGAGATCACGGGGTAGAAAAATCTTTAATCGCAAGCCACAAGCAAATTTTAAGGTATGTCAGGGATGAAAAAAATAGAGCGAGTATGGCATTATCTTCCGGCTGGCGTTATCGGATGATAAATCAACCGATTAAAAAATTACTGGCGGCCGGCGATGGCTAAATGTAATATCGCCGAAGCCATCCCGGATGAATTGTTGTTAGATATAAAAAGGGATATAGCAGAATTAAAACCTGCCTCGCTATTAATAATTGCGATACCTTCGATAAATATAGAGCCAATATTTCAGACCTCAGACACCACGACTATAAAGTCTATAGACGACCTCAGTCATTATCTGAATAACGCACCCGTTAATCGTAAATTTGATTTGGCGATCGCTATATTGACTGCCGAAAATATAAAAGACGACCGTTATATGCATCTAATCTCAAAATTACGCGATACTGATAGTGCCAGAGTATATCTGGCGTGTCGTGTGAACACTGAAATTGCCGGTGAAATTATCGATAAACATTACGATACTTGTCTACGCGGCTTAGGTTTCAAGCTGTTACGCATATACCAGCTACAGCCATCGGATAAAATGCAAGTATGCCTTTATTACTACGATATCTATGACTATAAGGAAGTGCCTGATTGGCTAAACGATAGGTTTTGGGCAAACCCAGATATGTGGGATAAGGCACGATGGTGAACCTACAACCTGAAGTTTGCCAGCATCATATACACCCGCAATCATCTGCATATCCTTAACCGAATAGATAAGAATAACAGCTATAGAGGAATCACATCCGTGTGATTCCTCTATCCATCGCTGACAAAGAAATCAAAAAAGCGACAGTACTAGCTACACAATTTAACTGTGATAGCCTTTCTGATCGTATTGCCTGACATCCAGTCCTTCAACTTCTTCGTCTTCGTCGACGCGTAAACCAACCATAGCATTAACAACTTTAAGCACTATGAAGCTCACTATCGCAGTCCACACGATAACCGCAACTACGCCCATTATTTGCACCATGACTTGGTCGCTAATAGTAACGCCTGCTGCCAAACCGGCACCGCCGTATTGCGAAGCGACGAAAACGCCTGCCAGTACAGTGCCTAGGAGACCTCCGACACCGTGTACCGGAAACACATCTAAGGAGTCGTCTATCTTAAGCATGCGCTTGATGAATTGGGTTGCGGTGTAGCATATAGCACCGGCTAAAATACCCAGCACCAAGGCCGCCATAGGACCGACAAAACCAGAAGCAGGCGTGATTGTCCCTAAGCCTGCAACCATACCAGTTACGATACCTAATACAGTCGGTTTGCCATGCTTCAGCCATTCAATGCCGGCCCAGGTTAAGGAAGCTGCTGCTGCACTGATGTGCGTGACCAGCATTGCCATACCTGCATCCGTACCAGCGGCTACTGCGCTACCGGCATTGAATCCGAACCAACCGACCCATAACATACCAGCGCCTGCGACCGTCAAAACCATGCTATGCGGTGGCATAGGCGTAGTAGGGAATCCTATACGCTGCTTCATCACCATAGCCGCTACCAAAGCACCGACCCCAGCTGTAATGTGTACTACAGTACCACCGGCGAAGTCCAGCAAGCCAGCTTCTCCCAGCCAGCCGCCACCCCAAACCCAGTGACATATAGGAAAATAGACGAAAGTCACCCAGAACAAGGTAAAGAGTAGCACTGCCGAAAACTTCATCCGTTCAGCAAAACCACCGACGATCAATGCTGGGGTGATAATCGCAAAGGTGAGTTGGAACATCAAGAACAATGTCTCAGGGATAGAACCTGACATGGTGTCACGTGCTATGCCTGCCAATCCCACCATGCTCAGTCCACCGATGAGGCTATGCAAAGCACCACCGTCACTGAACGCAAGGCTATAACCGTATAGCACCCATATTATAGAAACTAAACAGGTAATGGAAAAACATTGCATTAAAACCGACAACACATTTTTAGATCTAACCAGTCCGGCATAAAAGAGTGATAAGCCGGGTATGGTCATAAACAAAACCAAAGCGGTTGATGTAAGGATCCAAGCAGTATCCCCGCTATCCAATCCGTCTTGGGCATAAGCTGGTATTGCCATGCACGACAAAATTAGCAGTACTCTGCTCAGATGTTTGAAAATACTAAATTGTGTCATCGCCAGTTTCTCCTGTCCGTATCCTAATTGATTGCTCCAAGTTGAAGACAAATATCTTGCCGTCGCCTATCTTACCGGTGTGCGCAGTTTCCCTGATAGTATTAACCACCTTTTCTGCCTGCGCATCAGTTGTCGCAATCTCCAGTTTTAACTTAGGTAAGAAATCAATTACATATTCCGCACCCCGGTAAAACTCAGTATGTCCTTTTTGCCGTCCAAAGCCTTTGACTTCCGAGACGGTCATCCCCTTAACATCAATGCTAGAAAGGGCATCTCGGACTTCATCCAGCTTAAACGGCTGTATGATAGTAATGATATATTTCATTTGAATCTCCAGTTAATTTACTAGTAGCGATAAATCATAACACTAAATTATAATAATTACAATTAGAATTTAATAAAAATTTAAAGCTTCAGTCGCAACATTCGTCTAAAAATAAGAGGGCACTAGAGATAGTTTAAGAAATAGCTTATGATCTATGTCGCTAAAATAAACCCTGTCAGCATCGTGCTTCTTTATCTTAATTTGCTCTATCCATATGCCGTGTATGTTATGGCATCGTGCAAATGACCACATTTTGCTTGATGATATGCTAAAATTATGTATCCTGCTTATGGCTAAATTTCGCAGGGGGAGCAATTATGAGTGGTTTTGCGATACCATCGCTAGTGACGGATACAACTTTAGCAAGTATCAATCGGATTTTGGGTCGGACTCTGGCGTGGATTTTAGTACCAGTATGCACTTTTTTATTATCGGATATTTTCTGGAAAATATATTATCCGGACACGATATCCGGCACACAAAGTAGCGATATTACCAAGCAACTGGCGGTGCGCGAGCAAACCAATAATAAGTCGGCAACATGGGATTGGTTTAGGTTGCGTGAGCCACCCAAGCCTAAGCCCATCAAAATTGCTCGTATCAAGGGAACTTTGTTCGGTATCGTCGGTGTTGGTGATAGTGGCACGGCGATGATTGCCTTAGACGGTGCGGCAGCCAAAATTTATAAAGTCGGCGACGAAATAAAGGAAGGTGTATTTTTATCTCGACTAGGCAGCGACTATGTGATTTTACTAAGGGGCGAGACTGAGGAAAAATTAGCGATAAAGAAAGCCGATAACCTATTCGTTAGTCGAGAGGAAACGGTTAGTGAGCAAACATCGTATCAAGAAGAACCTCCAGTTAAATACTATACGCCGGGTTCTGTGGGTTATCTGGTATCCAAGATTAAGGAAGATCCGCTTAAAATAGGAGAAATGGTAAAATTCGAAACGGTGGATGCTGGGCGTTACGGCTCTGGCGTTAAGGTGGAACCTGTTACAACTGCCGAATACGATTTATTGACCAAGCTCAATTTAAATGCCGGTGATATAGTACTAGGGTTTGATAGGAACCGAGTCACCGATATTATCGAAGACCCCGTATCATACCAAAAGATTTTGAGCGGAGACGAATTTAAGATTCAATTTTTAAGAGAAGGAAAATTGGAAAGTACTTTGGTTAAAATGGAATAACTGGTGTACAAGAAAACTTACTATATATTAGACTATGCTGATAGCAGAAATTAGACCATGCTACAAAAGATTGGGTTAAAAAAGATCATGTTAAAAAAGACCAGGTTAAAAATTTTTAATTTTGAAAAATTGCTCACCATCTTACTTGGCTTCATGCTACTCACCCCGTCAGTGGCGACTGCGGCTACGATTAACTTTAGGGATGTTGAGATCAAACAATTCATTGAGAGTATGTCGGAGTTGACCGGCAAGAATTTCTTAATGGATAACCGGGTACGCGGCAAAGCGACGATTATTGCCAGCACCGAAGTGCCAGATGATGCACTTTACGACATTATGCTTTCGGTTTTGGCAATGCAAGGCTTCAGAGCGGTAGAAGGCGCCAACGGATTGACGACTATCGTACCAGCTAATCTAGCTCCACGCTATTCACCATTGGATGTTGAGAGCACATTGCAAACTGAGATTATCCCCATCCGACATTTAGAGGTAGGATCTATCGTTCCCATCATCCGACCATTGATGACTGGTGAGGCACAAGTCGTCCCATTCAAACGGCTTAACTCGCTGATAATCACTGAGCTCAAAACCAACATCGAGCGTGTCAAAGAGATTATTCGCTCAATAGACAAGAAAACTTTGGAAGATTACGAAATTATAAATCTCAGACATTTGAAAGCTGATGATATAGTAAGAATTATAGAGAAAGCGCGCAACCCTGCTACCAAACAGTTGGTTAAAATTATCGCCGACTCCAAAAACGACCGCGTTATCTTGACCGGTCAACCGGAAGATCGCCTGACATTGCGCGCACTCATAGCCGAACTGGACACCCGCTCAACGACTTCGGATCAACGCGGTGTGGTGCGTGTGATACCTTTGAACTATGCCAACGCTGACGACATGAAGAGTGTACTCAAAGGTTTATTGACCAAACAATTTTTAGAATTAGCAAGCGAAGGTTTTATGGAGGATGACATTAAGAAAGATGACGACAAAAAAGATGACGACAAAAAGGATGATGCCAAAAAAGATGATGACAAAAAAGATGATAAAAAGAAGAGCGAAACGCTAAGCGGCAGCGGCTATACTGTGCAATCTGATCCTGACACCAATGTATTGATAGTCAGCGGTGCCGCCAATTTGGTACAAGCAATCGTTACTGTGGTTGAGCGGTTAGATGTGCCGCGCCCGCAGGTGTTGATAGAAGCGATTATTGCCGAGTTGTCCCTGAGACGATCGGCAGAATTAAAGACACGCTTAGCTGCAGCAAAGGGAGAAGGACGTAATACTATCGGTATACCAGGAGGAGGTGACATAATAACTGACTTGCGCGGATTATTTTCCGCCTTCGATTTCACCGGTAACAGGAGAGATATTCGTGGTTACGCCGGTGTAAAAATTAATGACCTAAACTTAGGTTTGTTTATAGAGGGACTTCTCTCAGATAATAATACCAACATTCTGGCAACACCATCAGTGATGACACTCAATAACGAGAAAGCGATAATAAAAGTTGGCACGGAAAGAAGCATCGAAACTGCAAATGATTTTGTAGGAGATAATGATCAGAGGCGAAGACAAACCTTTGAGCGTCTTCAGGCGGATACCGAACTTACCGTGACACCGCAGATTACCAAAGGTGATGCAGTTAACCTTGATATTAAACAAAAAGTCAGAAGAGTGCAGAATGAAACCGCAACCCAACCCGTAACCGACGACCGGGAGATTGAAACCCGTGTGGTGGTGGATGACGGCAAAATTGTCATTTTAGGTGGATTGGTAAGCGAAAATCGCACCGACATTAAAAGACGATATCCATTATTGAGCAGTATTCCGCTAGTAGGTAACCTATTCAAAGGGCGTGAGAGTAGCAACGACAAAAGCAACATAATGGTATTTATACGCCCGACTATTTTCCGCAATACTGAAGATGCGACTAAAGTCGCTGCCGATCGCTATGTACAACTGCGCCTGGAGCAATTGGAACATCTTAAAAAAACCGATACTCTGCTTGACGAAGAAACGAAATCCATGCTACTGCCACCGCTTAAGTCGGAGCGCAAATCGTCAACCTCCCGCCGCCCCACACCTACTTCTAGAGCTAGACCGCCGTCATCTCGCTCGTCTGACGAACGCACTTAAGAATCGCAACACTTACATAGATGTACGAGCACTATTTTAATCTAAGCGAAAACCCGTTTACGCTTGCGCCCAACCCACGTTATTTTTATTTAAGCGAGCAGCATCGTGAGGCTTTAGCCCATCTGCAATACGGTTTGAACGAAAACGGCGGATTTATACTGCTGACCGGCGAGGTCGGTACTGGCAAGACCACTGCGTGGCGGTGCTTGGTTGAAAACCTACCGGCTGATATAGATCTTGCCATCGTTCTCAACCCGCGCCTCAACGAGATAGAGCTACTGGAGACGATCTGCGATGAACTTGGCATCACCTACGAGCAAGGCAGCGGCATCAAAAACCTCAGCGATAAACTCAACCGACATTTATTGGAAACTTATGCAAACCATCGCCGCACTATAGTCATTGTTGAAGAGGCGCAAAATCTCAGTACTGAGGTATTAGAACAACTACGTTTGCTGACCAATCTGGAAACTAACGAAAGCAAGCTGTTGCAAATTATTTTAATAGGGCAACCTGAACTATCAGACAAAATAGCTGCACCTGAATTACGCCAACTGCGCCAACGGATCATTGCCCGTTTTCATCTAAAGCCCTTTGCTGCCAAAGATGTACGAGCATATATAAACCATCGCCTATCTATCGCCGGCGCATCGCCACGCTTATACTCTGATGCGGCGGTGCGCAGGTTGGTTAAGCATAGCCGTGGCATTCCACGAGTCATTAACCTGATCTGTGATAGAGCATTACTCGGATGTTATTCTGAAGAGCGTGGCTATGTTGATGCAACGATGATAGATCGGGCTGCGAAAGAGGTATTAGGGCAACCCATACACCCACTACACAAACAGTCCGGCAAGCCGACTATTTACAACAATAACTTTGTCCGTCCGGCCGTTGCCGCGGTTGGAGCAGTGGCGATTATTGCTGTTGCCGCACTGTTGGCACCGCCTTATTTTCCCATTTTGTTTAATGACAACCGACTATCCGGCAATATGGTTGAACACTCTTTGGACATAATGGAGAGCGGTTTAGACAAAATCGGGCTAGCCAATATGGTCGAAACGATGCGCGAAGATGACGATGTTATCGCCAACGATGTACAACCAACTGATACTGCCACCGCCGAGAATGGCACGATAAAAACGGCTACCTATCGAGTAGCACTAGATTTATCTGAACCTTCAGAGAGTGCAACTGCGTCTGCACCTTGGCAAAACAGTTTAGCAATAGCGGCGCGCCAACAAGATCCATATCGGACCCTGTTTAATCTGTGGAACATTAACTTGCCGGAGATGTTGGAACAATCACCTTGCGAATACGCATTGCGGCATCAACTCGATTGTTGGCATCGGCGCGGGAACATCAGCAGCATCAAGCGTGTCAACCGCCCAGCCCTGCTCAAAATGATTTCCACCGAAGGACAGCTGTTTCAAGCAGTCTTAAAATCTATCAATGGAGCGAACCAATTGCAACTAACCGCAGCCAATAAAACCATTGAGATAAATGAGAACGAACTAGATGATGTCTGGACTGGTGAATACACTTTGTTATGGAAGCGACCACAAAATTACCGAGACACGATTTATCCGGGCGACACTGATCAAACGGTAGGCTGGTTAACCGAACAGTTTACCAGTTTGCCGGGCTACGGGCCGCCGATAGCAGAATCTTCCTTTTACGACTATGATTTGGAAAGCCGCATCAGACTATTACAAAAACGCTGCGGGCTTTTTGTTGACGGGTTGATTGGTAAAGAAACCTTGATAAAAATAAACACGCTCACTGGAAAACCACCACAACTGCAAAGCGGTGAAGGTTGTTTGGGGGTCGGTTAGATGTCTTTTATTTTATCGGCACTAAAAAAAGTAGAAAACAAGCGTAACTTAGGTGCGGCTCCTGATATTTCAGCGATACAAGTACAAAGCTACGACTATGCTGACAATCATCGCTACCGTATCAGTGTCGTGTTAGCCACTATCGGAGTCACCGCAGTAGTTATTTTCACCGGATTGTGGCTTTATAAAACCTTGCCAGAACCTATAGCCACCGAACCAAATATCCCTACACGCATAGCCACACCTTCAGCTGCTGATACGATATTACAGACGGATAGTTCGCCGCAAATTAATCGACCGCCTGTTGCGGCAACACCACCATCGGCAGCGGCTGCCGTACCACCTTCTGTTGTGCGCAACAATCTTACACCGGCAGCACAAACATACTATCCGCCTGCTCAGCAACCAGCCATAAACAATGCGACTGTAGCACCGCAGTTATATCAAAACCCAGTTGAAACACCCGACTTAGAACCTTTACCAGTCGGTATCGTCAATTACGAGGAATTACCTAACGGCTTGCGAAAGCGTATTCCCAATATCCAACTATCGGCACATATACACTCAGATTTACGTCCTCAGGCGCGCAAAGTCATTATCAACGGTGTAGCACTGCGTGAGGGGCAAAGACTGAGCGACGATCTTACAGTGCACCAAATCAACGCCGACGGTGCGGTGATGGATTTCCAAGGTACCCTGTTTTTGCTTGGCAAAAACAGCATATTTAACTAAGCAAATGGACGCTCGGTTACCCTTTTCTTTTGCCCAACGCCACGGCATCTTCGTTGCGCCGACTGAAGAACAAGAGATAGTACTTTATTGCCGAGCTGACACCCAATTGCCAGCACTGCAAGAAGCCAGACGGTTGTACAAACGAGAATTTGCGATACGCATTTTAGAGACTGGAGAGTTTGATCAACAACTGCAAAAGAATTATGCCAACCAGTCTGGCAGTCTGTCGATAATGGATGATGTGCAAGAAAGCGTTATGGGTATGGACGAAGTCGCCGCAGCTTTTGACGAACCCGAAGACCTGCTGAGCAACGAGGACGATGCGCCAGTTATTAAAATGCTCAATGCGATCTTCTTCGAAGCGATACGCGAAAAAGCATCTGATATACACATCGAACCGTACGAGCGAGAGCTACATATACGTTTCCGCCTAAACGGCGTGTTGCGTACCATTCTCACCTCGTCGGCGAAGCTCACTCCGCTGCTGGTCTCGCGCATCAAAGTTTTAGCAAGACTGGACATCGCCGAAAAACGACTACCCCAAGACGGGCGTATCACCGTGCGCTTAGGCGGACGCAATGTTGACTTACGAGTATCTACACTGCCATCCAGCTATGGTGAACGGGTGGTCTTGCGAGTACTCGACAAACAAACCGAACATATCGGCTTGAACGAACTCGGCATGAAAGAAGACCTCAAAGCTTATTTTAAGAGCCTTATCAATCGTCCGCACGGTATCGTGCTGGTTACTGGTCCCACTGGTTCTGGCAAAACCACAACTCTGTACGCTGCGCTTGCCGAAGTAGATCGCCATCAACGCAACATCATGACTATAGAAGACCCCATAGAATACAACTTTGAAGGAATTAGCCAAACCCAAGTCAACACCAAAGCCGATATGACTTTTGCGCGCGGCTTGCGGGCAATTTTAAGACAAGATCCAGATGTTGTGCTAATCGGTGAGATTAGAGACAGTGAGACCGCAACCATTGCAACCCAAGCGAGTCTAACTGGACACTTAGTGCTTTCAACACTGCACACCAATACCGCAATTGGTGCGATTACCCGCTTAGGCGATATGGGTGTAGAACCCTTTCTATTGACCGCCACGCTGCAGGGCATACTCGCCCAACGGCTAGTGCGCCGACTATGCTCGGATTGCCGAGAAGCCTATATCCCAGACGAAGAAGAACTGCGCTTCTCAGGATTAAATATCGAACTATTCAAAGACCAAACCATCTATAGGCCTAAAGGCTGTGAAAAGTGTAGCCACACCGGCTACACTGGGCGCTTTGGGTTATATGACCTAGTTACCATAGACGACGAACTCAAGCAGATGGTGCACGACGGTGCAAGCGAAATAGAAATGAGACGGCATGTCTACAAAAATAACAAAGATCTACGCAAAATCGGCTGTGAATATATCCTGCAAGGCGATACTACCTTAGAGGAAGTTATTGCCGTCACCATAGAATAGTCAGTCTGCCGTTTTTGCTACTGCAGTGTGCGGCGTACTTTTGCCTCACTACCATCTTCGTTATAGATGATAATATCGTGCGGCGTAATTCTTAGTTGCTCTATGGTGTCTGCACCTTCTCGTACATACAATTTAATCGCATCGGAGTTCAAAGCAACCTTGTTACCCAATGTATCGCTGAGCAGTAACTGCGCACTATCCTTTTGTAGCTGTTCGTCTCTGGGGGCGTATAAACGAGCTAGTGTTTCGCCACGCTGATCTACCAAAACCAGTTCTTTAGTTTTAACTATATCTTGTATGTCGCGCTTGCCAGGGCGCAGTTCGGCAGGCATCAAAGATTCGTAGAGAAAGAAAGCGACGATAACGATCACCGCTAAGCGCATATTGCGTAAATGCCTCTCTATAGTCATCAGCCGTTGTTCAAAATCAGTATTCATAGTATCTCCTTATTGCGTATGAAAATATTTAATAACAAATATTAATGCTATGTGTAAACTTAAATAGGATAGTATAATAAGCTAGTAGTATTTTGCTATGATATTTTCAACATTATGGAGAATTAGTTATGAACAAAAGGCATTTATTTATTGCGACTTTAGCCAGCTTGAGTGCGCTGTCAGCTACTGCACATGGGGTCCCGGACGCTCCTAAAGAATGGGAAAAATGTGCCGGTATTTCTAAAGCCAATATGAACGATTGCGGCGCATTAGACGGTTCACATAGCTGTGGTGGACAAGCTAAGGCTGACAATCTGGATATTGAATGGATCTATGTGCCGGCCGGCACCTGTGAGAAAATCACTGGCGGACAAATTGCAGCAACCAAACCCGCTAAGTAAACAATCGGCTAACAACCTATCTACTGAAGAGTGTAGCGGCGTCGGCTTAGGCCTTCGCCCGTTGCATTTGGCCGAAGTACTGAAGCACAACCCTGTAGTGCCGTGGTTTGAAGTACACATCTGCAATTACTTAAATAAGGGACTTAATCATAAACAGCTCTATCGCATACGCCAAGACTACCCGGTTAGCTTTCACGGTGTCAACCTCAACCTAGGCGGCAGTGATCCACTGGATTACGATTATATAAACAAACTAAAATCCGCAGTAGCTTTATACCAGCCGGCACTCATATCCGAACACGCCTGCTTTACCACTCACCAAAATCACCATTTTCACGACCTGATGCCTATACCTTATACTTCGGAGGCGGTAGAAAATATGGCAAGCCGCATCATAATAGTTCAAGATATACTGGAGCAAAGGATTCTGATAGAAAATGTGTCTCGTTATTTCAATTATGGTGAGAGCGAATTAAGTGAAGGTGAGTTTTTAGCCACGGTATGCGCAGAAGCCAAATGCGATCTGCTAGTTGATTTGAATAACGCTTATGTTAATCAACACAACCTTGGTGAGGACCTAGACGATTTTATAGCCCAACTACCTAACGAGAGAATCAAAGAAATTCACCTGGCGGGTTATAGTGCGCAAGAGGACTTTTTAATAGACACGCACAGCGCGTCGGTATCCGACGAAGTTTGGCAATGTTATAGAAAATTCTGTGCTTACAACAATACGGTACCGTGTCTGATTGAATGGGATAGCAACCTGCCATCGTTTGAAGTATTAATGGAACAAAGGCTAATCGCCGAGCGAATTATCAACTGTAGCACAAAGCAATCCGTAGCATCCAGTCATTGAGCAAAGTAACCCCTCCCTCCGACTATGCTGAATCTCTACGCAACTTCTGTGCTGCTGTTCTAAAAAATAACGAACAAGTTACCGTCTACAGCAATAATTATCGCGCTGCCCATATTCGGGCACTGCAAAATATTTATTTGACTGTACAACTATATTTAGAACCGAAGATCTTCTCAGCACTGGCTGTGGTCTATGTAAAACACTATCCATCTACACAGTGGGACTTAAACATATACGGTGACAGTTTCCATGAACTGCTCGCCGCCCAAACTCAAGGCGGTAAAGCAAAAGAAGCCGATTGGTCATTACTAGCGATGATTGCTCGCCTAGAATACGCTATTGGGCGTGCTTATTACGGCTATGCGAAAGATGAACGATTGTCGCCATACGATAGAACCATTGACAATAGCGGAGAATTTCTTTTCCGACTAAGGCAACAACATCCGTATACTAGAATTGCCGAGAATTTAGACATCAATAGAGACTTAGTCATTCGGTGTATCGATTCAAAAATTTATCTAAATAATGTCGACTAAAAAAGCCGCTGATCACTGAACGATGCCGATACGGAATTGGATACCGGAGATGAACTGATGAGCTATTGATTACAAAGATAAATCTTTATATTGAAAACAAAGTTACACAAAATGGATGACAGGTTCGTTTTCAATTAAAAAAGTTTGCTGTCAATGCGATTGCCGACGCAATAAAGGCTATATTGATTGCTAGCAATAAACCAACCATCCACTTTACAGCATTTACATCCGCCTTTACTCCGTTTACATCCGTCTTTACTCCGACTATATCCGCCTTTGTTGCTACTTCTTTCGCACTCGCAACATCAGCAACGGCTTTCTCTGCTTCATCAGGTTCAAGACCTAACTTCGTTAATGCAGCATATAATCCTATTTCCGACATTTCTATTTACTCCCTTAAACAAACTTCATTATAACTCTTTTCTAGTAAGTTTTGGATAGATGATTCTTTGACGGGACTAGAAAGTTTTAGTCACAAAATTTAGTGAGTAAGGATATGCAAATACTTGATTTTCATAAAAACCTAGAAAAGAGGAAAGGTCAGTAGCATCAGGGATATAATAGCAAAAAATTGTGAGATTTGAAGTTTTTATTTCAAACTGAGCCACTACCTCAATTTGACAGGTTGATTTTTTTGACTAAAATAAGCTTTTTGTTCCTTGCCCGTGTGGGCAAAAACCATAAGGAGCTAGCATGCAACATTACGAAATAGTATTTTTGGTGCACCCTGATCAGAGTCCCAAAGTGCCAAAAATGATTCAGCAGTATAAATCTACCATAAAGTCCTCCAACGGCAAGGTACATCGCCTTGAAAACTGGGGGCTTCGACAGCTTGCTTATCCCATAGATAAAGTAAGCAAAGCACATTATGTGCTGATGAATATAGAGTGTACATCCGAGGTTCGTAAAGAGATTACCGACTCTTTTCAATTTAGCAATGAAGTATTAAGAAACCTGATTTTAAGGCGCGAACAACCGATCCTTGATCCTTCTCCAGTGCAGCAAGCGATGGAAGAAGCCGAAGCACATAAAAAGGCTACTGAATTAAAGCAAAGTAAGGAACAAGACTTAGCTGCCGATGATCAATCAACGGCTACACCAACGGCGAAATCTGAACAAAAGACTACCGAACAAGAGAATGTAAAGGATAATGTGGACACGGAAGTTGCCACTGCAACGGAAAATATAAAACCAACTGCATCCGATACTCAAAAACCTAAGGAAACACCACCGACATAGGGGGAAACGATGGCAAGGATATACTCAAAAAAACCGAACATGCTGATACAGCAAAAAAGTAAAAAATACCGTTACTTTACAAAAGAGAACTATCAGCAGATAGACTATAAGAATATAGAACTCTTGAAAGAATACATCTCCGATACTGGTAAAATTATTCCGCAGCGAGTAACGGGTACTAGAGCGATGTATCAAAGCAAGTTGTCCAACGCTATTAAGCTAGCGCGCTATCTAGCATTGCTACCGTATACCGATAAACAAGGACAGGCATAACGAATAATGGAAGTGATTTTAATAGACAAAATTAAAAATTTAGGTGATATAGGCGACCTTGTGGAAGTGCGCTGTGGGTATGCACGAAACTACTTGATCCCTTACCAGAAAGCCAAATTTGCAACTGAAGAGAATCGTTTAGAGATTGAACAACGGCGCGCCGAATACGAGAAGCAGGTATCAGAAGAACGCGCAGCAGCTAAGCAACTTGGTGATAAGCTAGAAGATTTAGAACTCAGCCTTGTCGTTCAAGCTATGGAGGATGGACAGTTATACGGTTCGGTATCGGCCGCTGAAATCGCTGATATGATTGTGCAAAAATGTGGGGTGGAAATAAAGAAACAAGACATTAATTTTCCTCAGGGTCAAATACGTACTATTGGTTCACACCCAGTAATATTCAGTCTGCATAGTGATGTGCAAATACAAACTCAACTGCAAGTAATAGCAGCCCAGAGTTCAGGTGACAAAAATAATACCAAGCAACAGCAACCTAAAAATGATTCATCCCAACAATCCGCTGAGCAACCGGAAACCGGTAGCGATTAAAGCACTGAGTATGAGCTGATGGAAGATTTTCATCTAGATAAAAGTACTTCAGATGCTCGTATTCCTCCACACTCAACAGAAGCCGAACAAGCGGTTATCGGAGGGTTACTTTTAGACAGTGAGGCGTTTGATAAAATTGCCGACTTTCTCAGTCTAGGAGACTTCTACGAAAAACGCAACCGTACTTTATACGATGCAATTTGTCGTTTGAACCATCGCGGCGAACCTTGTGATTTTATTACTGTATCCAACTTTCTAAAAAATTCAAAGAATCTGGATGAACATACTCTGTCTTATTTAGCATCACTGGTTAAAGAAACACCAAGTGCCGCACGCATAAGGGCATATGCTGAAATTGTCCGTAAACACGCCACCAAGCGCAGGCTTATCCGTGCTGCCACCGAAGTTATAGAACGAGCCTATGATAAGAGCAGCGAAGACAATCAGGATCTGCTAAGCTATGCCGAGAACCTAATACTGAGTGTGTCGGAGGAAAATCAAAAGAGCAACGAAATCTTATCGCTTGTCGAATTAAGCAAAATAGTATACGACCGAATATGCGAGCGCTCAGAGTCGAATGATGCTATAACTGGTATGCCAACTGGCTTCAACATCATCGACGAGAAAACCAACGGGCTACAAAAGGGCGATTTAATCATTATTGCCGGACGGCCTTCTATGGGTAAAACGAGCTTGGCGTTGAATATCGCTGAGCACATAGCAATTGAGAAAACCCAAGGAACGGTGGTAATATTCAGTATGGAAATGTCCTCTGAACAAATTGTCAGCCGATTGTTCTCTTCAGTTGCAAAAATCAACCAAATGAATATGAAAAGCGGCCAATTGAACAATGCCGAATGGGCAAGCCTGACGAAATGGTGTGGTCTTTTTAAGAAAGCCTCTCTGTATATAGACGACAGCAATGCATTGACACCATTAGAAATCTGTTCACGGGTTAGGCGGCTAAAACACGAACACGACGACCTTGCTTTAGTCATAGTTGATTATCTGCAGTTGATGCACACTGGTAGAAATGTTGAGAATCGTGCCACTGAAATATCGGGTATTTCCCGAGCATTGAAATCACTCGCTAGAGAAACAAATGTGCCAATCGTAGCCTTGTCTCAGCTTAATCGAAATATTGAAAGTAGGCCAAAAAGTAAGCCACAAATGTCTGACTTACGCGAGTCGGGTGCTATAGAACAAGACGCTGACCTCATTATGGTCATATACCCCGAATACGAAGACACCTATCAAGAAGAGACACCTGAAAGAAGCGGCAGTATCGTTAACATAGATGTAGTAAAGCAACGCAATGGTCCGACATTCAATACTAAACTAACATTCATAGGTATGCATACCCGTTTTGAGAATTATGTTTCAGAAGACTCCATAGAGACTATGAGTAATCCGCAGCCGATGTCTGAACCAAAACCAATCGCACATTACAGAGACATGTAGACAGTTCTTATTGATTACCTTGGTACCGTTATTATGAGTCAACTTCTCTTCACCATCGCCTCATCCTAACCATGATTCGCTCTCTCACCAAACGCTTAAATATACAGGCACTTAAAAATAACTACGATTACCTGAGAGATATTTGTGCGTCCGCTAAAGTAATCGCAGTAATCAAGTCGGAAGCGTACGGACACGGCCTGCTGAGAGTTGCCAAAGCACTGGGATACGCAGATAGCTTGGCGGTAGCATTCGTCAGCGAAGGCATCGCACTGCGTCGTGCTGGTATTACAAATAAAATCATCATCCTGCAAGGCGCACACGAACTGCAAGATATACAACTGGCTAGCGATTATAACCTGACATTGGTTGTGCATTGCCGACGACAGATTGACATCTTAAAACAAAACCACAATTTAGGAGTTGAATGCTGGATTAAATTTGATACTGGTATGCACCGTTTGGGCTTTCGTTTATCACAACATAAAAATGTGGTACCTAAAGTGCTTGGTTTACGCGGTCTACGCAATCCACCCGTATTAATGTCGCATTTTTCCTGCTCCGACAGCAATGAACAACTCACTAGAGCACAGTTGCAAAAATTCGACGAACTTTGCGCTTATTATGAAAAAGAAGGTTTGCAAGCATCAATCGCCAATTCTGCGGCGGCATTAAGTTTACCCGAATCCCATAAGGATTGGGTTAGAGCAGGGCTCGCAGTTTACGGAGTAACAGCTAAAAATACTCCTATTACACATAAAAATAAACTGACCCCAGTAATGCACTTAACCGCTCCGGTTATCGCCGTTCGTAATTTTGAAAAGGGTGATCGCTTAGGCTACAACGGTGAATATATATGTAAGAAAAAGACCCGCGCCGCTATTATAGGCACTGGTTACGGAGATGGTTATCCATGGCATGCAATTTCAGGAACACCGATTTGGCTATCGGATAAGCGGTGTCATATAGCAGGGCGTGTGTCTATGGATATGATTACGGTGGATGCAACAGGTGTAGACCCATCTATAGGCGATAATGTCGAACTATGGGGAGAGCATATTTCGGTCGGCGAAATTGCCGAATGTGCTTCTACTATCCCCTACGAATTATTATGTTCGGTCAGTTCAACCGCGACTATACTGACATAACACAGCAATAACGCAGGTCAAACTAAAGTTGGAGTGTATAGTACTCGACACCTGTCTTGGCATCGTACACGTAGTTGACATTAAGTAGATGGTATGGTCACCATAAACATGGTCTAGAAAAGCCCTGATCACGATACTTAAACAGGTAAATACGAGATCTAATAAGTCCCAAGTTGCCTTTAGAGTTCTATAGTTAAAGCGCCAGAGGTGTACCAATCATATGGGCTAACTTTTAGTTCATATCTGGCATTGGTGTGTCACCTCTGGCTTCCCAGGCATTGCATATGCCCAAGCGTTTAGCTTACAGTAAATCAGCCGAATCTAAATGATTATTGGACGATGCCGATACAGCATTGGATACCGGCGATGAACCGATCAGCTATCGAGTACGAATATAGATTTGATATTGAAAATCAATATACACAAAATAGCTGACAGGTTCAGTTCAAGACGCCCAGCTGTATCCTGAGAAGAAATCGTAATGTTCTATTAGCTTTGCAACCCTTTCCTTTTGTTCTGCAGACCAATCAGATTTATAGCGGTTCTCTCTTGGGGTTGGGCAAACTGCCGATACGCAATCATTCAAATAATTTTGATCGGCTTCAACTTTTAAGAAATGGCATAACTTAGTTAATTGATCTTTGGGGTTAGCCACCATATCTTCATGTTTATTCATAAATACACTTTCTGTTTGTATCCGGCTGAGAAGATCTTTGCAAATTGGGGCATGCTTCTCATAAGTTGTAATTTGATCATTCAGTGTTCTTTTTTTAGGCACTATCATATCATAGGGATTACGCACCGTGAAAATAAACTTCAGTGATATTCCCCTCTTTTCAACAGCCTTAGTGAATTCTTTGAATGTTTTTTTATCATTGAAAAGCTGTACTGTGCTATAAGATTGTTTAATACCCAACACTTCCAGGGATTCGCAGCGATTTTGCCATTGATTCGGAACAAGAACATAACGTTCAGCATGATTAGCTGTATGCGGCTGAACTTCGTATGCAGGCAATACTATTTTATTGATGCCTATTTTTTGCTTTGCTTCTGCTCTAGTGAACCTATCTCTATCAACATATAAAACACGAAATAGTAATAGCTTGAGGTCTGAGTGGTACTTTCTTATATTGGGTTCATGCCCCATAACAATATTGGGATGTGCAGTTAATAAATAACCGACTAGAGAAGATCCGCTCCTATGAAAACCTATGGTCAATACTATTGTATGTAACTTGCTAAAATACTCCTCTTCTATTTCCTCTATTAAGGATAGGCTGTATTCGCTTTTTGTGCCAGTAGACATAATTGACTTTTGACTTTTTTAGATTTGGCTGTATCTGCTATTAGGTATGTTGATAGTTTCTTTTGTAAAGCTTGCACCTGGAGCAATTTTTTTACTGTTCATTATATAAAAATTTTCTTTAGTTTTCAAAGTGCTGTACGATGCTGTAAGCACAAAGCATTGACTATGGTATTTCATTATTAGACAATAGCGAACTGACGCGGGAGTAGCTCAGCTGGTAGAGCGCAACCTTGCCAAGGTTGAGGTCGCGGGTTCGAACCCCGTCTCCCGCTCCATTCCTATGCACCTTTGCGTTGGTCAATGATTAAGAGGGATCCCTTAATCCGATTAGTCTAAACTTCGCTATAATAGGACATAATTAGAACAAGAGGATAATTTTAATGCCTATTTACGAATACCTTTGCGATGCTTGCGAAGAGCGCGTCGAAATATTGCAACAAATATCAGAGCCGCCTCTACGAGAGTGCCCTGTGTGTCATAAAGCAACCCTTAAAAAACTAGTCTCAGCAGCAGGTTTTAGATTGGCTGGGCAGGGCTGGTACGAAACTGATTTCAAAACAAAAAATCAGCGTAATCTGGTAACTACGCAAGAACCAAAGCCTGATACGGCTAAAGGCAAAGATGCTAAAAAGGCAAACACCGTTAGTTCCGGCGATGTTAATAGCAAAAAGTCGACCGCCACTAAAAGTGATAAGCCTAAGCAACAAAGCAATAAAGCACCAAAACCTTAAACTAGTTAGTCGTTGACATGCGTAGTCATTATTGCGGAGAAATAGACCGACATTTAATCGGACAAGAAATAAGCGTTTGCGGCTGGGTCAATCGCAGACGAGACCACGGCGGCGTTATATTTATAGACTTGCGCGACCGCGCAGGTTTATTGCAGTTAGTTGCTGATCCTTCCAATGCTGAAGTTTTCCTAACTGCCGAAAAGATACGCAACGAATTTGTGCTACAAGCAAAAGGACACTTACGTTGCCGACCGGCCGGCACCGAAAACCCGGAGCTCAAAAGCGGAGAAGTTGAATTACTGTGTGAATCTTTGATTATACTCAACAAAGCTGATACTCCGCCATTCCAACCAGAAGACCACGATGTAAACGAAGAGATACGGCTACGCTACCGTTATATAGATTTGCGTCGCCCGCAAATGTTCGCTAACCTCAAGATGCGCGCCGAAATTTTCAAAACCTTACATACCTTTTTGGATAAACATGGATTTATTGAAATTGAAACACCAATTTTAACCCGTGCAACACCTGAGGGGGCGCGCGATTACTTAGTGCCTAGTCGCGTACACCCACAAAGCTTTTATGCATTGCCGCAATCCCCTCAACTGTTTAAGCAGCTATTGATGATTGGTGGATTGGATCGCTACTATCAAATGCCGCGTTGCTTTCGCGACGAGGACTTACGTGCCGACCGTCAACCTGAGTTTAGTCAACTGGATATAGAAACTTCCTTTATGGATGAGACTGCTATTATGGAATTGATAGAGCAGATGTTAAAGCATCTGTACAAATGCGTGCTTGATGTAGAACTGCCGGACTTCCAGCGCATGCGCTATGCCGATGCCATGGCGCGCTACGGCTGCGATCGCCCAGACTTACGCGTTCCACTGGAGCTGACTGAGTTAACCGATTTAATGTGTGATGTAGAATTCAAAGTATTCTCGCAACCTGCCAAAGACTCGGCTGGACGGGTGGCAGCATTAAAAATCCCACAAGGAGGGCGGCTAAGCCGTAAAGAAATAGACGATTACACCGATTATGTCGCTCGTTTTGGTGCAAAAGGACTGGCCTATATTAAATGCGAAGCTATCGCATCAGGCAGAAAAGGGTTGCAATCCCCGATCTTGAAATTTCTCTCTGACGATGTGATTACACAGATTATAGAACGCACTGAAGCACACGACGGCGATCTGATATTCTTTGGGGCTGCACATAAAAATATAGTCAACGACTCGCTAGGAGCATTGCGCGTCCGAATTGCTAATGACCTGCATTTGCTAAACAAAGACTGTGAGTGGCAACCGTTATGGATTATCGACTTTCCAATGTTTGAATATAACTACCAAACCAAGCGGTGGGATTCCATGCACCACCCTTTCACCGCACCAGCATTAGACGCCGAACTGTCTCCAGAAAATCTCAACGTTTGTTTATCGCGCGCCTACGATGTGGTGATAAACGGCGTAGAATTAGGCGGCGGTTCTATACGCATACACGAGCCAACTACACAGCGTAAGGTATTTAATATCTTAGGCATAAATGATGCCGAAGCCGAAGAAAAATTTGGCTTTTTGTTAAAGGCACTAAGCTACGGTTGCCCACCGCATGGCGGTATTGCATTTGGCTTGGATAGGATCGCAATGTTGATGAGCAAAAGCAAATCCATCCGTGATGTCATTGCATTTCCTAAAACACAGAGCGCATCGTGCCCGCTCACCGACGCACCAGCCTCAGTAGCCGCAACGCAATTAAAGGAACTCCATCTAAAGCAGAGTAAATAGAGCGGCATCTTTGATAACATCGTCAAGGTTTATAAGATAAGAAGCCGTGTAACCTGCCGACTATCGATGCAGCATAGCGCAGAGCTTGCTTTCCGCGCAAGCGTAGAATTTCTATTAAAATCCCTGCTGCAGGCTTTATCAGCGCCAATAGCGAATGCTTAATCGCCCAGATCGGCTTAATTCGTGAGTGCTTGCGCAACATTGCGCCGCGCCCCATACCATAAGTGTAATGCCTGCGTACCCATTCTCTTAACTGCATCTTATCGGCATCCAAACGCGGGTGTAATACCGCATGTTCAGGGTGATACAACAGCTGGCAACCATGTCCGAGCATGCGTAACACCCAATCAGTTTCCTCACTGCCACCGTATCGTCCACCAGTACCCAAACATTCATCCAATAATCCAACCTCGGATAAAATACTCCTTTTAACGACCATCACACCTAAGCAGCAATGGTAATTATCGAAATTGATACGCTGCGGTTGGTTGTACGAATAACGCAAATAAGGTTTGCCGTCTTCTAGGTTAATACAAGCACCGCAGATAGCATCATATTGCGGATAGTCATTAGTAATCTTATCTACATTGCTTAGCGTATCCGTCTTAAAGCGCATATCAGAATCGGCCCATACTAAATAGTCTCCATTCGCATGGTTAAATGCTAAGTTGCGCGAACGGGCAACACCAGTGCCTTCCATACGAAACCATTGACAGGGACCTCGCGTCACCTTAAGCGGTTCTCCTTTAATGTCCGATTGATCAACGATAATCGTCTCGAAAGGCTCCGTATAACTTTGCTGTTCAATCGTCTCCAGTAACTCTTTTAATTCCGAACGATTATTTCTCACTGGGATAATCACAGAAAATTTCATAAGCGAAAAGTCTTTGATTGTTACTTTAATTATGTTTATCTAAGTATAGAATTATGCAGGTGTTTATAATACAACATTAAAACAAGTTAATTCTAAAGTAATATCATCAAACATGCATATGGGGGAACAGGAGCATTTATACAAACGTCCGGAATCGGTACTCGTTGTAGTCTATACGCAAGAAAATGAAATTTTAGCGTTGCGGCGTAAATACCCGGACTATTTTTGGCAATCAGTAGCCGGCAGCTTGGAATGGGATGAAACTCCGATACAAGCCGCACGCAGAGAACTCTGCGAAGAAACTGGCTTATCCGATATCAGTACATTAGTCGATCACCATACTTGCAACGAGTTTTTAATTTATCCTGTTTGGCGACATCGTTACGCTCCGGGTGTTATATCTAATAAAGAATATTTATATAGCTTGAAAATAAAAACACGGTGTCGCATCGTACTGGATGAACGAGAGCATAGCGAATATCGCTGGCTTTCGATACCCGAAGCTATATTGCGTATTAATTCTCATACCAATAGAGATGCAATTAGTAATATTATCAACTCTGCCTGATGCTAGGTGTATAGTGGTAGTGCAGCTATTAAACTGATAAACTAAGTATTCAATTTACCATACAACATAACAAAAGGAATTTTCTATGGCTGGGCACAGTAAATGGGCAAATATACAACATCGTAAAAAGGCCCAAGATGCCAAGCGAGGCAAACTATTTACTCGTTTAATCCGTGAAATTACTGTGGCCGCACGGTTGGGTGATATAAACCCGGAAAGCAACTCTAGATTGCGTCTGGCTATAGATAAAGCTATTGCTGCGAATATGCCCAAAGACAGCATCGAGCGAGCTATCAAACGAGGCTGTGGTGAGATAGAAGGCGCGGTGTACGAGAACATCAACTACGAAGGTTACGGGCCTGGTGGAGTTGCGATATTGGTAGAATGCACGACCGATAACAAAAACCGCAGTGTCTCGGAAATACGCCACGCTTTTGCCCGTTTCGGTGGTAATTTAGGCACTTCAGGTTCAGTCTCCTATTTATTCAAACAGCACGGTGTACTCAGTTATCCGCCCGACCTTGATGAGGAAGCAATTCTAGAAGCAGCAACTTTAGCCGGTGCAGATGACATAGAAAATGAGCATAATATAGAGATTTTGACTAAGCCGGAAAATTTACTCAAACTCAAACAAGCGATGACTGCATCAGGATACGAACCAAACTCCGCAGAGATAGAAATGCGGCCGACTGACCTAGTGCCACTGAACGGCAGCGACAGCGGTAAATTAATAAATTTGTTAGAAGCCTTAGAGAATTGCGATGATGTCCAAAATGTTTATTGTAACGCCGGTTTTACAGATACAACTATAAACGACGGTACGGGATAATAATGCAGCGTATATTGGGCATAGATCCCGGTTCGCTCTCTACCGGCTATTCAGTTATAGAAAGCAACGGTAGCGCAAATCGCTACATCACCAGTGGTCAAATTAAGCTCTCTTCTTTAGGTTCTATAGAACGTCTAGCGGGGATTTATGATGGTGTCTGCGATATCATAACTTCTTATCAACCTGCAATGATGGCCGTAGAAAATGTGTTTATGTCTAAAAATGCGGATTCGGCACTCAAACTTGGTCAAGCACGAGGTGTTGCGATCTGTGCTGGCGTCAAAGCCGGTCTCACGGTACACGAATACAGCGCACGCTTTGTTAAAAAGACCATAACCGGTAACGGTGCGGCTGATAAAAATCAGGTCAAATATATGGCCTGCCGTCTGCTCGGCATTATGGAACGGCATCAAAACGATGAAAGCGATGCGCTCGCCATCGCCTTATGCCATGCTTTTGCAATGTCAATGGATAAAATACTCAAGGCACAACAATGATTGCTCGTCTAATCGGTGAATTGATTCTAAAATCACCACCCTATCTGCTGATTGAAGTCGGCGGCATAGCTTATGAATTGCAAGCGCCGATGTCGACCTTCTATAAACTCCCAGAAATCGGTGAGCAAGTTATTGTACTAACCCATCAGGTTGTACGAGAAGATGCGCACACGCTATACGCTTTTATCAACGAATATGACAAAGCCTTGTTCAAAGAACTACTTAAAGTACGCGGTGTCGGTGCTAAAATGGCATTGGCGATACTCTCTAGCATGGAAGAAAATGTGTTTAGGCAATCAATAGAAAATGAAGATGTGGCAACATTATCCAGGTTGCCGGGAATAGGCACGAAGACCGCACAAAGGCTCATCGTTGAAATGAAAGATCGCTTCAAGGATGAGTTCTGGCAAACGCCTGAGACCGCTGCTGCAAACACTTCTAGCGACCAATCACAGCCCGCATCCAATGCTCTAGTAGCACTGGGCTATAAGCCGAGTGAAGCAAGAAACTTGATTAAAAAGGTACGCACCGAAGGTAAGACGGTAGAAGCAATTATCCGCGAGGCACTACGATTAAAAATTTAAATACGCATACCAACCTAAAAAATGGATAATGAAACAAACAATGCGTTGCTGAGCGGTCAACAAAATATCGATGAGATACAAAGCGACGATGATGTACGCCCTCGCCGATTAAAGGATTATATAGGGCAATCCACGGTAAAAGAGCAAATGGACATATTTATTACCGCAGCCACCAGTCGTGGTGACGCATTAGACCATGTGTTGATCTTCGGGCCACCAGGTCTGGGCAAGACGACACTCGCCCACATTATCGCTAACGAAATGAGCGTCAACCTTCGGCAAACCGCCGGACCTATCTTGGAAAAAGCCGGCGATCTCGCTGCCATATTAACCAACCTAGAACCTAAAGAGGTATTATTCATTGACGAGATTCATCGCCTAAGTCCAGCAATAGAGGAAATACTCTATCCGGCAATGGAAGACTTTCAAATAGACATCGTTATAGGTGAGGGACCTGCGGCACGATCTATAAAACTTGATTTACCACCATTTACTCTAGTTGGTGCTACCACGCGCACTGGATTGTTAACCTCTCCTTTGCGAGATCGTTTTGGTATAACCCAGCACTTGGATTTTTATCGCACCGAAGAACTTGCGCAAATCGTAAAGCGCAGTGCGCGTATCATCAATACAGATATAGATGAAGCCGGCGCACTTGAGATTGCCCGCCGCTCGCGCGGCACACCGCGCATCACTAATCGTCTGCTACGCAGAGTACGAGATTATGCACAAGTCAAAGCGAATGATGCCATCAATCAGGTAGTTGCAAACAAAGCTCTCAGTATGCTCAATGTAGATAGACATGGCTTTGATGCAATGGACCGCAAGCTGTTAGAGACTATCATAGAAAAATTCTCTGGCGGGCCGGTCGGTATAGACAATTTAGCTACTGCAATTAGTGAGGAGCGCGGCACTATTGAAGATGTGATAGAACCCTTTTTAATACAGAGCGGATTTCTCATCCGCACCGCACGTGGGCGACTAGCTACCCAATCCGCATACCGCCATTTAGGCTATGAAATCTCTCCTTCAGCCCCGCAAGCCGCCGACCCTAAGCAAAGCCTATTCTAATACAAATCCGCGAACACCAATTCAATAACGACAACAAATCCAGTCTATATAAATCTTATCCAGCCACAGCACAGTTTCGTATATGGGGTGAAACAAGCCTTAGAATAGGGTATCATAGGCAATGAAAAAAGAACTCCCATAGATATATGTTAATTAATCAAACCTGAAGGAGAATTAAGTATATGCAATCTGAAATCGGTTTCTTTTCTTTGATTAGCGAGGCTACTTTCATAGTACAGCTGGTCCTCCTAGTACTGATAGTAGCTTCAGTTTTGAGTTGGAGTGCAATCATTGTGAAATGGCGGGAATTCCGTCGTATAAAAATGCAAGCCGCCCGATTTGAGGAGCGTTTTTGGTCAGGCATGGAATTAAGCGAACTGTATAAAGAAATTAATGAGCAAGAGCAAGAAGGTATGGCAAAAATATTCTATAGTGGATTTAACGAATACATACGCTTACATAAACAAGACTCGTTGTCGCCGTTGGCGATCGCGGATACTGCAGTGCGCTCTATGAAAGTTGTATTAGCCAGAGAAGTTGACAACTGGAACAAGCATTTGAATTTCCTATCAGTGGTTGCTTCGACCTCTCCGTATGTTGGTTTGTTCGGTACTGTTTGGGGCATTATGCATGCCTTTCTGGCATTACAAGATGTTCAACAAGCAACGCTTTCTCTGGTTGCTCCCGGAATTGCCGAAGCGTTGGTGGCAACGGCACTAGGATTATTTGCTGCGATTCCCGCAGTCATTGCATACAATCGTTTTAGCGAGCATAGCAACCTATTGATTTCCCGCTACGATAACTTTATAGAAGAATTCACCGCAATACTGCATCGGCAAATCCTGCATAAAAACAATTCGTAATAATGAGAACACTACAACGCAATAAAGCCATTGCCGAAATTAATGTAGTCCCGTATATAGATGTCATGCTAGTGTTACTGATTATCTTCATGGTTACAGTGCCGCTGATACAACAAGGTGTGGAAATAGAGTTACCGGAAAGCAATAGCGAGTTACTTCCGCAAGATAGCGAACAAGAACCTTTGATTATCACCGTTGATACGGTCGGTAATTTTTTTATTAATCAAGGTTCGCGTGCCAATCAACCCTTGCCAGAGGAGACTCTAATCAGAGAGGCTACTATCTTGCTGGAACAAAATCCTGATGATACGGTCTATGTGAGAGGTGACCGTAATGCACCGTACAAACATGTGATGAAAGCGATGGTTGCATTACAAAAAGCTGGAACCGCAAAAATAGGCTTGGTCACCCAACCGATTGCCGAGTAACCGATGCGCAAACGGCGCAATATCTATATAAGTTCTACAGTAATCTCAGTATTACTGCATCTGTTGTTTTTTTCGACCGTTGCAATTTCCCTTAAGACCTGTACCGCTCCCGCTTCGATAACAGCACAACCACCGCCAACCGTCCCTGAGAGCATTGATGCCGAAGTGATTACACAGCAAGAGATTAATACATATTACGAGCGCAAACAGCAAGAAGCATTGGTAAAAGAACATGCCCTGCAGCTTGAAAGAGAAAGGCAGGAACGCGCCCGACGGCTGGCCGAAGAACAAAAACAAGCTGAACTGTTGAAGCAAAAGAAATTACAAGAACAACAGAAAAAGCAGGAAGAAGCTCGTCTAGAACAATTGCGTGCAGAGCAACAAGAACAGCAAAGGCAAGCTGAATTAAGGCGTAAAGAACAAGAGCGTATAGAAAAAGAACGACTAGCCGAAGAACAAAAACGACTAGAGGAAGAGCAAAAGCGCATCGCCGAAGAAAAAAGACGGCTGGAGGAAGAGCAAAAGCGCGCCGCTGAAGAAAAAAGACGACTGGAGGAAGAAAAGAGAAAGCAGTTAGAAGAAGAACAGCGCCGCCTGGCTGAACATAGAAAAAAAGAAGAAGCCGAACGATTGAAGATGCGCAAAAAACAAATCGCAATTTGGCAACGACAATACGAACAAATGATTCGCAATAGTGTCGAACAACACTGGAAAAAACCCCCGACTAGCATCAAGGGCGGTGAATGCATATTGAAAATACGCCAAGACCAGCAAGGTGCTATATTGAGTGTCAACTTTATACGCTGCGAAGGTGATAAATTATTCGTCCGTTCAGTAGAAGAAGCAGTATGGAAAGCTAACCCTTTTCCTACCCCTCCTTCGGCGGATGTATTCGCATCAGAGATAGAATTTACCTTTAAGAGAGATTACTGATTATGTGCGCACGATGTAAGATAACAATATTGCTTATATTATTTTGTTTTTCTACCAATGTACAAGCCCAATTGAAAATAGAAATAACCGAAGGTGTAGTCGGTGGTGTGCCGATTGTAGTATTACCTTTTGTAGGAGAACCCACGAATGTGCCACGTAATTATAGTGAGATTATTGCATCTGATTTAGCATACAGCGGTTTATTTTATATCTTAGATAATCAAAACTTTTCTGAACTTTCAACGCCCAATGATAAGATCAACTACGCCGATTGGTTGGCCAACGGCGCCGAAAAGATAATATCAGGTATCGTTGATGACTCCACATTAATCGTCCGCTTAGACGATGCTGTCAAAGAAAGCACAACTAAAGAATGGAAGTTTAGCCTTAAAGATAATCTCATTAAAACCGTTTCACATTATGCGAGCGATTTAATCTACGAAGAACTTACCGGCATTGCCGGGATTTTCAGTACGCGCTTGGCATTCATCAGTTCGGATAGACTAGGACCTAAAGAACGCAAATTCTATTTGAACATCGCCGACGCTGATGGCTGGCATGCGTCTGCCATCTATACTTCGGACGCTACACTGATGTCGCCGACTTGGTCCCACGATTATAAACGTATTGCATATGTATCCTATGAGAATAACGAAGCGCAGATATTTTTACAAGTATTAAGTACTGGACAGCGCAACAATCTATCCGAAATAATAGGTTCCGCTTATGCACCTGCTTGGTCTTCTGACAACAATAGATTGAGCTTTGTCGCGTCACGCAACGGCAACTCTGATATTTATACTTATCGTTTTGATAACCAAGAAATCACTCAAGTAACCCGAAGCCTTGCAATAGACACTGAACCCGCGTGGATAGGAAATGATGCCTTGGTGTTTACTTCAGACCGTAGCGGATCTCCACAGTTATATAGCGTATCTCTAAGCGATGGTGAAATCACACGTTTGAGTTTTGAAGGTAACTATAACGCCGATGCGGATGTATCCACCGACAAAACCAAACTTGCTTACATCAGTCAGCGAAGCAACGGATTTTCCGTAGTAATACGCGATTTAACGGATGATAATGAACTCGTGTTGAGCTTCGGTGGTCTTGACGAAAGACCTCGCTTCGCACCCAATGGACATCTACTAAGCTACATTACAACGCAAAATGGCAAATCGGCAATCGGACTATTAACCATTGACGGTGCTTTAGGAGAACTCATTCCCGTTGAAGCCAATAACATCAGAGGCATTGCTTGGTCCCCGCTAATACAGCAATGACTATACAGCCTCGCAGTAAAAATATAACGCGCAAATGCTTGCTTTTGGTAATAGTATTATGCATAAACATCTATGTAAATGTATCTGCACAAGAACAAAATAATCCTTTACTCACCGAAGTACTTGATACGATCGATCAATTACGGAATGAAGTAAACGAACTGCGCAATCAAAATGAGATAACACAATATAAGCTACAAACCTTCCAAGAGAATCTGGATGAACAACTAATGGACATTATGCCAACAACATCTACCGTGCCGCTGAGGTCCACCAAAGTAGATAGCGCAGCGAATACCCAGATAAAAAAGTTGACCAATAACATGCAGAAACTAGAGCGAGAAGTTAACCGAATGAACGGACGCTTAGATAAACTCGCACGCGCAATAAGGACATTGGAAGAAAAAGCACCGCAACCATCTGCCCCTCCTGCTACCGAAACTGAGCAAGCTAACATCACGCCTCCTTCCGATACTGCACCAGCCATTAAAGAAAAAGCAATTCCTATAAAACCTAAAGAATTGTCAGACCGCAATGAATACGCCGCTTACAGCCGCGCAATCAGTGCATTAGACCGTGCCGATTACACGCGACTGCGCGACAACCTGAATCGATTCCTACAGGATTATCCAAACGGAAGTTATGCTGACGATGCTAGCTATTGGGTTGCCGAGTCATATTATGCTGAAGGTGATTTAGACCTGGCCCAGTCGTATTTCACGCAACTGCTCGAAAATTACCAAGATAGCGAGAAACGAGAATCCGCACTACTAAAAATTGCCTATATACGCCTTAATAAAAAACAATGGGAGGCTGCTCGCAATGTCTTAGAGCTTTTGCAAAACGAAGCCGAAGACGAACAAATAAGTAAACTAGCATCTGATCAACTGAAGCAGTTAGAAAGCAAAGGACGCTGATTGATGATTCCATCCGAGGCGCTGAAAATCAATGAGATTTTCTACTCTCTGCAAGGTGAGTCTTTAACCAGCGGTATACCGACTCTGTTCATTAGACTGACTGGTTGTCCTTTACGCTGTCGTTATTGTGATACCGAATATGCTTTTAGCGAAGGTAAGTGGGTAACTATAAACGATATTATCAAACACACTGAAGAGAGCAAAGCTGACTATGTTACGGTAACCGGCGGTGAGCCGTTGGCTCAAAAACGCTGCCTCAATTTACTACATAGATTATGCGATACAGGCTATCTGGTGTCTTTAGAAACCAGCGGTGCGCACGATATATCGGCAGTAGATAAACGCGTAACTATCGTGATGGATATCAAAACACCTGGTTCTGGCGAAGCCAAGCGCAACCGCTACGCCAACATCTCTCAACTAGATGCAAAAGATCAAGTTAAGTTCGTCATTTGTGACCGCAAAGACTACGACTGGGCTAAATCACTGCTCCAAGAACACGCACTGCACCAAAAATGTAATGTGCTTTTTTCACCGGCATGGGAAAAACAAAACGCTGGCAAACTTGCCGAGTGGATACTCACTGATGGACTTCCAGTACGAATGCAACTGCAGTTACACAAAATCCTCTGGGGAGACATACGCGGACGGTGAATACTCATTTTCGGTCTAGTGCTGTAGTATTACTGTCGGGCGGACTGGACTCAGCAACAGTGTTGGCAATCGCAAAGCAACAAGGCTATCTTTGTTATGCACTTAGTTTTGACTACGGACAGCGACACGCAGTAGAACTTGCAGCGGCAAAACGGATTGTGAAGTTTATGGGTGTAAAAAAACACCTTATTTTCTCTCTACCGTTAGATGCAATAGGTGGTTCCGCTTTAACCGACCCGGCACTCGTAGTTCCTACTACACTGCAAGATGAGAACAATCCGGAGGATTCCATCCCTGCTACTTATGTGCCAGCGAGAAACCTAATATTTTTATCTATTGCATTGGCGTGGGCAGAGAGCCTAAATATTGATACCATATTTATTGGTGTAAATGTGATAGATTATTCAGGTTATCCTGATTGTCGCTTAGGATTTATAAATGCTTTCAGGGAAATTGCTAAATTAGCAACCCGAAGCGGCATACAGCAAAAAAAAATCAGTATAAAAACACCTCTAATATCCATGCGTAAATCAGAAATTATTGAATGTGGAACTAAACTGGGGATAGACTATTCGCTAACTGTCTCGTGCTATCAAGCTAACGACGAAGGTAAAGCCTGCGGGGTATGCGATGCTTGCCGCTTTAGACAGCAAGGCTTCAAAGAAGCTGGCATTGCCGACCCTACTTGCTATTACTAAAAAACAGTCTACTAGAAAGATATGATTATCTCGCACAAGCAAAAAGTAATATTTATAAAATTAGCGAAAGTTGCAGGTACCTCATTTGAGATAGCGCTTGCCAAATACTGCGGTGCCGACGACATTATTACGCCTCTCAATAGATCAGACAAAGATGTTAAAGGGTTTGGGTACAATGCTGCACAAAACTATAAATCTCCTTAATACTGGCCGTCATATAGAGCCAAGCTAGAGGCGATCCTAAGTAGATAAACACAAAACACTACTTAGCAATTATTATCTCTAGTCATGTTCATTCTTTACGCATAGATTTCCACGCCGTCCTTAGGTAGTCGAGCATAGATATTAAGGTGAGTATTGCAGCGAAATATAGCAGTATTACACCGACTTGATTTATATTTATACCCAGTACCGGATAGTGCCACAACAACACACCAATGGCAATAGCTTGCGCAATGGTTTTCAACTTAGCGATAGCGGATACTGCCACCAAAGATCTTTTACCTATTTCTGCCATCCACTCGCGCAATGCACTCACTGTGATTTCTCGTCCGATAATAACCAGTGCTGGCAAAGTAATAATAATGTCCTGCTCGCGGCCGACAATCAACACTAAAGCAGTACTGATTACCAACTTGTCGGCTACCGGGTCAAGGAATGTGCCTAAAGCACTTTGTTGCTTGAAACGTCTTGCCAAATAACCGTCCAGCCAGTCGGTCAACATTGCAACTACGAATATCAATGTGCAAAGGTATAAACTCCAACGATACGGCAAGTAAAAAAACACTATCAATAAAGGTATTGACAGAATACGCGAGAAGGTCAGGATATTAGGTATTTTTGCGTTCATGTTGCTGCTACTTCACATATTCTTCGTGCAATGTCCGGTATACCGACTCCGCTATTTTCAGACTAATACCCGGCACTTTCTTGAGTTCCTCTACGCTAGCTTTGTTGACACCTTGTAGTCCACCAAAATAGCGTAACAAAGACTGGCGGCGTTTGGCCCCTAACCCTGCTATATCCTCAAGCATAGATCGCCGTCTTGCTTTGTCGCGTTTTCTACGGTGGCCACCAATAGCAAAACGATGTGCTTCGTCTCGTATCTGTTGTATTAAGTGCAGTGCTGGTGAGTCTGGCTGCAATTTCATCTCGATGTTTAACTCGCCATTTATCAATGTTTCTAGTCCTGGTTTACGCTCCGCGCCTTTAGCAATACCAATGATGGTAACATCGGCTAACCCCAGTTCCGCTAAAACTCTTTGTGCTTCACTGGTTTGCCCTTTACCGCCGTCAACAAAAAGGACATCAGGTATTTTACCGCCTTCGGACTTAACGCGCGTGTAGCGTCTTTTCAGCACCTGTCGCATAGCTGCGTAATCATCTCCTCCGGTAATATCATTGATGTTGAACCGCCTGTAATCTTGCTTAAGTGCGCCGTTTTGATCAAATACAACACAAGCCGCAATGGTTTTTTCGCCCATTGTGTGGCTAACATCAAAGCACTCCATACGAGTAGGTAGTTTTGATAAATTGAGTGCCTCTTGCATACTCTGCAAACGCTTGTGCATACCAGTGCGCGATAATAATTTGGCTTGTAATGCAATATCGGCGTTCTTAATAGCCAGTTCCAGATATTTTTTCTTCTTGCCATGTATCGCTCGACTAAGCAGTTTCACTTTGCGATTGGATTTGTCACTTAACATTGCCGCTAGCGTTTCTTGATCATCTGGTTGATGACTGAAAATAATCTCGTTCGGAATAGGGTGCCGGAGATAATACTGCCCGGCAAATGTAGTGAGCAATCGCACGATATCTATATCGTTGTTCGGTAGGGTCGGATAAAAAGCCTTATTACCTATGTTCATTCCACCGCGGATATTGAATACTTGCACGCAAGCGTGTGTTTCTTTAATGTTGGCAGCGATAATATCGGTATCCCCGCCGTCACCAGTAATGAGTTGCTGATCAGAGACTTGGCGCAAAGTTGCGACTTGATCCCTGTAGTGCGCTGCTTCTTCATAATTCAAGGATTGAGCGGCTTTATCCATACGATTAATCAAAGATTCAATTAGGCTACGACTATTACCCTTTAAAAATTGCACTGCGTACGATAATTCTTTTCGATAATTTTGTTGGCTGATATAGCCCACACAAGGTGCACTGCATCTTTTGATTTGATATTGTAAGCAGGGACGCGTCCTATTTTTGAAATATGAAGGCCTACAAGTGCGTAGCTTAAACAACTTTTGCAATAGATTGAGCGTCAATCTAACAGCAGAAACACTAGGATAGGGACCGTAGTATTGCTCGTTACTGTTACGAGCGCCGCGATAAAAAGCAATGCGCGGAAATTCCTCGGCATCTGATATATAGATATATGGGTAACTTTTATCGTCGCGCAATAACACATTGTAACGCGGCTTATACTTTTTGATTAGGTTGTTTTCTAATAGCAATGCTTCAGCTTCGGTGCGAGTCACAGTGATGTGAATGTTGGCAATTTGATTAACCATACTTTTGGTTTTATACGATAAGCCATGTTTTCTAAAATACGATGCGATACGTTTTTTGAGATCTTTGGCTTTGCCTACATATAATCGCTCACCGTCGGCGTTCAGCATTTGATAGGTACCCGATACATGGGGAAGGGCAGCTATAAATTCCTTGGCATCAAACTTGCTATCCATATATACCTTGATGATCTCTGTCGTTATTTAATTGGCTGACATTAGTTTAGCAATCTTTGCAAAAATTGCTTCAAATTGGCGCTTGTTCAGCCGCCCAGTTTGTATGTTATAGCGGCTACAATGATAGCAATCTACCAACCTTACACGGGCGGGAAGCGTATGTATTGCACCGTGCTTAAAAGTGTATGCTGATTGCTTCAAGCCGTAGGCGCGCACGATAGCTGAATGTGCGATATGTCCTAATGCGAGGAGGATGGCACCAAATTGCAACGCGCGTATCTCTGCTCTCAAAAAACGATTGCAGGCCTTAATTTCTTCAAGATTGGGTTTGTTATCTGGTGGCAGACATTTCACTGCATTGGTGATTCTGCAATTTTTTAGTTTTAATCCATCTTTGCGAGAAGTCGACACTGGTTGATTACTAAATCCATATTTATGAAGCGTTTTATAAAGCAGTAGACCAGCGTAGTCACCGGTAAAAACTCTACCGCTACGATTAGCTCCGTGTTTACCAGGAGCTAAACCGACAATCACCAAATCGGCACGCTCAGCTCCCAAAGGCGGCACTGGCGCACAGTGGTAATCGGGATATATTTTTTTTGTCTGCTTCAGATAATCGGCAAGACGGCTACAACATCGGCAATTAGAATTAAAATAGCGAGACATGGCGCCGGGTATGCGATATGTTCAAAACTTAAGCAATGCAGATCCCCAAGTAAAGCCGCCACCAAACGCTGCAAGCATTATGGTATCCTCAGATTGTATACGCTGATCCCTAATTGCCTCGTCTAATGCCAGAGGAATAGAAGCAGCCGATGTATTTGCATGTTTATCCACCGTAACAACGACGCGCTCCATCGGCAACGCTAATTTCTTGGCAATTGCAGAAAGGATGCGCAAATTAGCTTGATGGGGTACTAGCCAGTCTATAGCACCGCGTTCTAAATTATTCGCTGCCAATGTTTCGTCAACAATCTGTCCTAATGTTTTAACTGCGGTCTTAAAGACTTCGCTACCTTTCATTCTGATATAGCAATTTCCTGATGCCGGCATCCCGTCGACATACAATAACTCTTCGTATTGACCGTCGGCGTGTATATGGGTGGAATAAATGCCGGGTTTGGTGTCGGCTTGCAACACAACAGCACCCGCACCGTCGCCAAAAAGTACACAGGTTGATCGATCGCTCCAGTCAATGATATGGGATAATATCTCAGTGCCGACAACCAATGCACATTTGGCACCGCCGGTTTTAATGAAACGATTCGCTATATCCAAAGCATAAACAAAACCAGTGCAGACTGCCTGCACATCAAAAGCTGGGCATTGGTGGATGCCTAACCTGCGCTGCATTATGCAAGCATTGCTCGGAAAAACTTTATCAGGGGTAGTGGTCGCACAAATTAGCAAATCTATATCTTTGTTAGCCACACCTGCCATCTGCATCGCCTTCAGCGCAGCATAATAACCCAGTGCACTGCTACTCTCTGCGTCCGCAGCAATATGCCTTTGCTGCACACCCGTACGTTCGCGTATCCACTGGTCCGAAGTATCTACCATTTTCTCCAAGTCTTTATTACTCAGAATTTTCTTAGGTAAGTACGAACCGCTACCGGTTATTTTTGCGTATACAGTCATTATTCAACAAGCATCTCTTCAAGCTGTTTATCTATCATTTGTGGGACTTGCTTGATAGCTTCCAGACGAGCAACTTCTATCGCTTTCTTAAACGCCAACTGATCTGCTCCGCCATGGCTCTTGATAACCACACCCTGCAAGCCTAGTAAACTTGCCCCATTATAACTACGCGCATCAATAGTCTCACTGATAAACTTAAGTGTGGGCTGAGCAAGCATAGCACTAAATTTAGTCATCAAGTTGCGATTAAATGCCTGTTTTAGCGAGTGCGCTATAAAAGCTGCGGTACCCTCAGCGGTCTTTAACGCAATATTTCCGACAAAACCATCGGCTATCACCACATCGGCGACATCTTCGTATATACGATTAGCTTCAACATAGCCTATATAGTTTAGTTTACTAACGCGCAACTGACGGTCAGCCTCTTTAATCTGGTCATTACCTTTGATAGTTTCTTCACCTATATTGAGCAGACCAATGCGAGGCTGCTCCAGTCCATCAAACGCCGATGCCAATACTGCCCCCATTACCGCAAACTGGAATAAGTGCTCGGCCTTGCAGTCTACATTAGCACCTAAATCCAACATATAAGTATGTCCTTTCATGGTCGGTAATGCGGTTATGATCGCCGGCCTATCAATGCCCGCTAAAGTGCGTAATATATAACGAGATATTGCGGTTAACGCACCTGTATTGCCGGCACTCACGCAGGCCTGTGCGCGGTTTTCCCTAATTAAATTGATCGCAACCCGCATTGAAGAATCCTTTTTAGTACGAAGAGCAAGTGTTGGCGGCTCGTGCATTTCTACAATTTGCGTGCTGTGTACGCAATCTAATCGCTGTCTAGTATCAATATCTAGTGTCGCTATTTTCGTCTCTATCAGCGAGCGATCACCCACCAATAATAAATGCAAGTCATCGTATTCAGAAATCGCAGCAACCGCAGCAGGCAAGGTCACATCCAAACCATGATCGCCGCTCATTGCATCTATCGCTACGCTGATACGATCTTTCATAACATTGTGTTATATATAAACAAGGCAATAACTTTTGCCTATTCTTCTTTTTCTTCTTCCTCTTCGTTATATACTGCTTTGTCAGCGATAATTTCCGCACCGCGATAAAAACCATCACTACTGATATGGTGACGGCGATGTTTAGTACCAGTTGTAGAGTCAACTGACAATGTTGGCGGCTTTACCTTATCGTGCGAGCGTCGCATATCTCGTTTAGAACGAGTTTTCCTATTTTGTTGTACAGCCATTTTATCTCCTAAAAATAATTACTCTGCTGTTTCTATGTTTCCCTCTAGCACCTTAAACGGGCTCTCATCCTTTTGGCTCCGATGACGATAACGATTTAAGTAGCTAATAAAATCGGCATTGCATTCGTCTCGGCTATTATGCATCGGGTTTTGCGGTATTACCAACAGCAGTTCATCTTCTATTAAATCCGCTATAGCCATTTTATCCGATGCACAAACATAGTAATCGGTGTTATGCGGCAGTTGCCCGGCTTTCGCATTGCTATCAACAATACACAGCTGATTTTGCAGCTGTATACCCCATTGCATTTGATTGAGGCATCGTTGACATTCCAAATCTAAAGTTGCATCTACTTCCATCGTCAGCAAGACACAATCGTAAGCAAAGCTCCACTCAAAACCTAGTAGTGCTTCTATAGATGAGTGACAAGATGGACACAACTGCGATAACTTAGGTAACTTTTTAACCGTCAAACGACCACTGATAAATGCTTTGTTTTTTGCCAGTGCTTTATACCAAACCACCAAGGGAAGCCTTTCAACCATCAGGCTGCTTATTCTATATGTTGTAGGCGGATTGTCCAAACCTCGTTTATCTAAATAGTATTTAGCACAATCCGATCTTGCCGAAACGGGCAATTATACAGGAAATTTTATAACATCTTGCATTGTATAAACTCTACCTGCTTTTTGCCGTGTTTCAACAAGCCAACGAGCGGCTTGTATAGCACCATTAGCAAACACAGAACGATCCATAGCTTCGTGTCTAATTTCTACCCGCTCTCTATTCAGCGAAAAAAAGACTCTGTGCTCACCTGTTATTAGACCTTCGCGGTACGACTCTATGGGAATGTCATCTGAGTGCGCACCACTATGTTTGGCAATAATATCCCTCATTCTCAGAGCAGTCCCAGATGGCTTATCTTTCTTCTCTTTGTGATGCGTTTCAATGATATCGACTTGTGCAGCTTTAGCCCAAGCTGTGCGGGCTACATATTCTAATAGCTTATAACAAAGATTGGCACCCATGCTCATGTTCGGCGACATAAGCATTGGAATGTTTTTAGCGAAGGTTTGCAGTTTTTCTTTTTGCTCAAAGTCAAAACCAGTCACACCAATGACGATAGGTCGTTTGGTGTCGACGCAACTTTGTGCTGCATCAATTACTGACGAAGTTACCGAAAAATCAATCAGTACATCAAAATCACCTGCAGCCATCGTGTCTGAGGGTTCGATGATTGTTTGTATATCTGTTTTTGAAATTTCGCATAGAGGTTTCTTTATCGCCGGCGAGGTGGGGTTATCGTAGGCGTGTGTAACAGTCATGCCAGCATGGTTTGCCATCTCTCTAGCAATTGTTCTACCCATAAGGCCGGCCACGCCATTGATTGCGATTCTAATTGGTTGTTGTTCCATTTTTTTTCAAAGTAGCAAAACCAGCGATTATATATTAAGGTCAAATTTATTCAAAAACTTTTTAATGCTATCCAACCAATTCTCAGAACGCGGAGAGTGCTCTGCGCCCGATAAAGAACCTTTTAGTTCTTCTAATAATTCGGTTTGGCGAGATGTTAGATTGATAGGTGTTTCTACATTCACAGAGCAGATTAAGTCGCCACTGCCACCTCCTCGCAGATGCTTAACGCCTTTCCCTCGCATTCTAAAATTTTTACCACTTTGCGTGCCTTTAGGTATTTTGATCTTAAGCCGTCCTGTCAAAGACGGTATTTCTACCTCTCCGCCCAAGGCTGCCATTGGAAAAGAAATAGGTATCTCGATGAGCAAATCGCCACCGCGGCGCTTGAACACTTCGTGCTTGCGTACCATTATTCTTATAAATAAATCTCCCGCCGGTCCGCCACCAAGGCCTGCTTCACCTTCACCCGACAGACGTATATTATCTCCATCATCTATGCCTGCAGGCACCTTCACTGATAGTGTCCTAGGCACTTCTATTCTCGCCTGTCCGTGACATTTACTACACGGTTCCTCTATTACTTGACCTTGTCCTCGACAGGCTGGACAAGTCTGCTGAAACGATATAAAACCTTGCTGCATACCGACCTGACCGCGACCATGGCAGGTCGCACAATCTTTCAAACCACTACCAGGCTCTGCACCTCTACCATTACACCTGTCGCAGCTTTGCATACTGCGTATTTTGATTTTTTTCTCAGTGCCGAAAGCACTCTCTTCAAGTGTTATATTCAGGCTATATTCAAGGTCGTTGCCGCGATACGCAGTGCGGGCACGCCGTTGACCAAATCCTCCTGCCGTCCCGCCGCTATCGAAGAAGTTATTGAATATATCGCCAAATATGTCCTGGTAATTACCACCAGCGCTGCTATTACTCACACCAGCATGACCGAACTGGTCATAAGCTGCACGCTTTTGATCATCCGACAGGATGTCGTAAGCCTCTTTGACTTGCTTGAATTTCTGTTCCGCTTTTTTATCGCCTTTGTTGCGGTCGGGGTGATATTTCATCGCCATACGGCGATACGCTTTGCGTATTTCATCACCGCTTGCGGTTCGTGAAACTCCCAGCGTTTCGTAATATTCCTTTGCCATCAGTCTACTCCCTATGCCGCTTACCGCCTGATTAATCGGTTATGTAGCATCAATTCGGTGGAGTTACCAAGATGCACCGAATTTTTTTATTTCTTAGAATCGTCGACTTCCTCGAAATCAGCGTCTACGGTATCAGTATTATCGGATTTTTCATCCTCACCACTAGGCGGGTTATCGGCTGTGGTAGCTTCGGCTTGTTCAGATTGCTGTGCCGCATAAACTCGTTCGGCTAACTTACCTGATGCCTGAGCAAGTTTCTCTACACCATTATCGATTGCAGTTTTATCATCTTCTTTGATAACCTCCTGCAGTTCACTGATCGCAGTTTCAATGCTTTGTTTCTCATCGGCATCTACTTTATCTCCCAGATCTTTAAGAGATTTCTCAGTTGCGTGTATCAAAGCCTCAGCTTGATTGCGCGTAGCAACAAGTTCCTGGAATTTCTTATCGTCTTCGGCGTGTTGCTCGGCATCGTTGATCATTTTGTTGATCTCGTCGTCGGACAAACCACTTGACGCTTTAACAATGATTGATTGCTCTTTGCCGGTTGCCTTGTCTTTGGCTGATACATTGAGAATGCCGTTGGCATCTATATCAAAACTAACCTCTATTTGCGGAATACCCCTAGGCGCCGGCGGTATATCGGTAAGATCAAAACGACCCAGCGATTTATTGGCTGCTGCGCGCTCGCGCTCTCCCTGTAGTACATGCACGGTTACCGCAGATTGTTGATCCTCGGCGGTTGAGAAAACCTGCGAGGCACTAGTCGGAATGGTAGTATTTTTTTCAATCAGCTTAGTCATCACACCGCCCAGCGTTTCTATGCCCAGTGATAACGGTGTCACATCCAGCAACAACACATCTTTAACACCACCGCTTAACACACCAGCTTGTATCGCTGCACCTATCGCAATGGCCTCATCAGGGTTAACATCCTTACGCAGTTCTTTGCCGAAAAACTCAGAGACATATTTTTGCACCATCGGCATACGCGTTTGCCCACCCACTAAAATAACTTCACTTATATCGGTTGCTTTGAGTTTGGCATCAGACAGTGCTTGCTTGCACGGTTCTATAGTGCGTTTGACTAAATCTTCTACCAAGGACTCCAGCTTAGCCCGTGTCAACTTCAAATTAAGATGCTTAGGACCAGATTGATCAGCAGTAATATAAGGCAAATTTATATCGGTCTGTTGTGCAACTGAAAGTTCTACTTTAGCCTTTTCAGCCGCTTCTTTGAGGCGCTGCAGTGCGAGCGGATCGTTATGCAGATCTATACCTTGTTCCTTCTTAAACTCATCAGCTAGATACTCCATCAAGCGAGTATCAAAGTCTTCTCCACCTAAGAAAGTGTCGCCGTTAGTAGAAAGCACTTCAAATTGTTGTTCGCCTTCAACACTGGCTACTTCAATGACGGAGATATCAAAAGTGCCACCACCCAAGTCAAATACGACTATTTTACGATCGCCGGCTTTCGCTTTATCAAGCCCATAAGCAAGTGCAGCAGCTGTCGGCTCATTGATAATGCGCTTAACATCTAACCCAGCAATTTTGCCGGCATCTTTTGTCGCTTGCCGTTGCGAGTCATTAAAATATGCTGGGACTGTGATAACTGCTTCTTTAACTTCTTCTCCTAAATAATCCTCGGCGGTTTTCTTCATTTTCATTAATATACGTGCCGATACTTCCGGCGGTGCCATTTGCTTACCACCGGCTTCTACCCAAGCGTCGTTATTTTTCGATTGAACGATTTTATACGGAACCATTTTGAGATCCTTTTTGACCGCTTCTTCGTCATAGCGGCGGCCGATCAATCGCTTAATCGCAAATAAAGTATCCATCGGATTGGTAACCGCTTGGCGTTTTGCAGGTTGTCCGACCAAAACCTCGTTATCTTTAGAAAAAGCAACGATTGACGGAGTGGTGCGGGCACCCTCGCTATTCTCTATAATCTTCGCACTTCCGCCTTCCATCACAGCAACGCAGGAATTAGTAGTGCCTAAATCAATACCTATAATTTTACTCATTGTGTGTAACTCTCCATAAGTGAATATGCTAAATATGGGCATAAAACGAGTTTTTCAAGTATGCACAACACTTTTTATCGTTCCTTCTATCCGAATTGGCTTGAATCTTCGGTATTTTTCATACTTTCCACCGTAGCAGTCTAATCGCTCGTAGTGGTCTCGTTTTTTACTTCTCCATCAGGCTCAGGTTGTGCAGCTGACGATGCTTCGGGTTCACTAGAAACGCATACCCGCGCCGCTCTCAACAACCGATCATTTATCAAGTAGCCTTTTTGCAATACTTTTAGCACCGTATTAGGTGGTTGGCTTGCGTCGGCTTGCGTCATCATGGCTTCGTGTCGTTGCGGATCGAAAGGCTCGCCCTCAGGATTGATTTCTTGGATACCAAACTTTTCAAAAACTTGCTGCAAGAGCTTCAAAGTTAACTCTAATCCTTCGTATAATTTTTTCTCTTCCTTGCGCCCGCCGTCTTGCAAACCAGTCTCTAAACTATCTTTAATCACCAACAATTCGCTCGCAAAATGTTCGTTGGCATAACTTCGTATTTGTGCAATTTCTCGTTCACTACGCTTTTTATAGTTCTGTAGTTCGGCCTGACTGCGCATTAATTGGTCCAGATACTCTGCTACCTTAGCCTCTAATTCCTTTATTTGAGTTTGCTCGTTGACAGCGGTATCGGCTTCGGGCTGTGCAGCTATATCTTGTGTTTGGTCATTCTCTAAACTTGCGGCATCTTCTTGCTGCGGCTGACTATTGGTTTCATTAGTACCGTTGATGCATTGCTGCTCGTCGGTGTGTTTTGCGAAGGTAGATTTTGTATCTTTCACTCTACAGCCCTTTTTATCAATAGATTTTTTTAATATAAACGATAACAGCCTACTATATATAGGTGATTTTCCCACTTTCAAGAAAAAGCGATTATAATTGCTCCTTCAGTGGCTATGTAGCTCAGTTGGTTAGAGCACGGCATTCATAATGCCGGGGTCGCTGGTTCAAGTCCAGCCATAGCCATTCTCGCTTATTGGTAATGTAATTATAGAAAATCAAAGTGCATCCATCTGGATAGCCATGAACGCGGTTGCACTGCACAACTCGCAAGCTGGCGACGATAATCGGCGGTTCTCTGTTTGACCTTATTCGCTACTTTTAACAACCATGGTTTTTGATTGTAGGTTTTGCGCTTAAATCCATCGCGCCCTTCGTGATAAGCAAGGTAAAGCGAATAGGCATCATTACGCGATAAATTTAGTGTCCGAGCACTTTTATCGTTATACCATCCGATAAAATCAGCTGAATGCTTGAAATTACTACGACGGGCATACCACCGCCCAGTTTCTTTTTTATATTCACTCCAACTTGCATCCAGCGCTTGTGCATAACCCGAAGCTGAAGACACTCTACCAAACCACGGAATAAATCCGAGTAGTTTTCCTCGAGGAGGTTTTGCGTTAGCACGGAAAGATGACTCTTGATGGATAAATGCTAGGGTGACTTCAACTGGAATATTCCATCGTTCCTGAGAAGAGATAGCAGCATCATACCAGGCTTTTTTTTCCGAAAATATATCGCAAGCATTATCAATATTCTGCGGTTGCGGTTCGGCACAAGCCGATAACAGCAGTGCAATAGTCATTAAAATTATAAATTCACGATTGGCAATTGGTATCGTTTTCATTGACCTACTTTTAATAAAATACGATCAAATAACCTATCACCCAACAATTTCCTGAGTTGCCAAAACAAGACTACCGGAAAAGTAATCCTATAGCGAGGACGAGGATGTTTGCTCTCTAGCGCGTGTATCAGCTTTTTAACGACCGCTTCTGGCGGCAGTGTGAACGGTACTGCCGGACCTAACACCATTAATCGCTTTTTCATTTGTTCGTAGCGGTCGCTATAAAAACTTTTTTTTATGTCTATATTTTCCAGAGTCCTCAGACTATTTTGCCTAAACGGTGTATCTATAGGTCCTGGTTCTACAATAGATACTTTTATATTCGTACCGGCCAGTTCCAGCCGTAAAGTATCAGTCCACCCCTCCAACGCATGCTTGCTTGCAGTGTATGCACCGCGCAACGGTAGAGCAAACAAGCCAAGCCCTGAACCGTTTTGGATGATACGCCCGTATCCTTGCCGGCGCATCACCGGAATGACCAGACTTGTTAACTCGTGCCAGCCGAAAAAATTGGTTTCAAACTGAAGCCGCATATGATCGCGGCTCACATCCTCTATAGCCCCTACTTGACCATAACCACTGTTATTGAATAGCGCATCAAGCGTACCGCCGCTTTGCTGCATCACCCACGAAAAGCACTGTGCAATACTCTGAGATGAGTTCATATCGAGCTTTACGACCTCCAAACCTTTCTCGGAAAGACGCTTTAGATCATTGTCTTTGCGCGCAGTTGCAAAAACTCTGTAGCCACGTTTTTTTAGCGTAACCGCTGCGCTATAACCTATCCCTGTAGAACAGCCGGTGATTAGAATAGAAGTTGCAGGCATCTATACTCGGATTTACCTCTAATTCGTAGAAACTGGGCAGTTGTATATCTTAAAAGACCGCTTACCCTCTTCAATGGTTCCGACTGGTAATACCATATTGCCACCGATTCGCGGAGCAAAATTGCGTGCCTCGATAGTCAATCGCTTTTTTATATCTTCTTCTTTCATCAGCTTCATACGCGTCGGTGTAATCGAGAAGCGTGTACTTCCCAACAATTGGCATTGCTTTAACTCGGCCTCAGTGCCTACTTTAACATTGCTACCGTGTAGCGTGAGTTTGGGGCCGCAAGCAACTACCAAGAGGAGTGCAGTCAATAATAAGATGATATTTTTCATAGTATTTGTGTGTTAATCTGAGTGTATTTTCTCTAGTATAGCCTGTGCAGTTTTTTTAGCATCACTATATTGTAATATGCTTTTTGATCCACTGCGACGCTCTACCAGTTCTATTTCGCCCTGTGCCAGTCGCCGTTCGCTAATCACTACCCGCCACGGCAAACCCAGTAAATCACTATCGGAGAACATCACCCCGGCACGAATGTCGCGATCATCAAATAAAACTTCAACACCAGCATCACACAACGCACCATATAAATTCTCGCTCTCCGCTCTCACGCTCGGATTGCGATGATACTGTAGAGGCGTTAAAGACAACATAAAAGGAGCCATTGCCAATGGCCAAATAATACCAGTGTCGTCGTGATTTTGCTCTATGGCAGCGGCGACGATACGCGATACACCAATTCCGTAGCAGCCCATAATCATCGTCATCGGCTGATCGTTCTCGCCCAGCACCGTGGCATTCATCGCCTCGCTATATTTGGTGCCGAGCTTGAAAATATGCCCGACTTCTATACCACGCCGTATGCGTATACGGCCGCGACCACTGGGGCTTGGGTCGCCTTCCTCTATATTGCGCAAATCGTAGGTCTGTGGTTCAGGCAAATCGCGCCCCCAATTCATGCCGGTGTAGTGATAGCCCTCCTCATTAGCACCGGCGACAAAATCAGCCATCCGGCTGGCAGCATAATCGACGATGAGCGGAATATTCATACCCATAGGACCCAGTGAACCAGGCGGACAGTTAATACACTTTGCAATATCAGTGTGTTCGGCAAATTCTATCGGCGTTTTGACTGCAGGATGTTTTGCCGCTTTAGTTAAGTTCAATGTGTGGTCGCCGCGCACAAAAAGTGCCACCAGAGCATGCTCACTACCCTTAAGAATCAGTGCCTTTAGGCATTTTTTCTCATCCGCCTTGATAAACTGCGCTAACTCCGGAATGCTTTCAATGCCCGGCGTGGCAATTTTGCTCAGGCTTTCTTTTGCCATAGGTCTCTCACCAAGGTCTGAGGTCGGTACAAGTTCAGCATTTGCTGCATAATCGTCTTCGTCCGAAAACGCAATGGCATCTTCTCCACAATTTGCTAGCACATGAAACTCATGCGAAGTATTACCACCGATGCTTCCAGTATCAGCTAATACCGCGCAACTATCCAAACCAAGTCGCTCGAATATCGTGCGATACGCGTTATACATATCTTGATAACAATCGTCCAATGATTGTTCGTCGGCGTGAAAAGAATAAGCGTCTTTCATAATGAACTCACGGGCGCGCATCACGCCGAAACGAGGGCGGATTTCATCTCGGAACTTGGTTTGAATCTGATAATAATTAATCGGCAACTGACGATAGCTACGCAATTCACGCCGCACTAGGTCGGTGATGACTTCTTCGTGTGTAGGACCGAAGACAAAGTCATTTTGATGACGGTCGGTGATGCGTAATAGCTCGGCACCATAGTCTTGCCAACGAGCCGATTTTTGCCATAACTCGGCTGGCTGTATAGCCGGCATTAATAACTCTATAGCGCCTGCGGCGTTCATCTCTTCGCGCACAACAGCAACCACTTTATGCAATACGCGCAATCCCATAGGAAGCCATGTATAAAGCCCAGACGACAGCTTGCGTATCATCCCGGCACGCAACATCAGCTGATGGCTAATGACTTCAGCGTCGGCAGGTGTCTCTTTTAATGTATTTAATGGAAACCGGGAAATGCGCATAAACTATTTTGATGCCTTGCTATATTTACGGTAGCTTAGTCAAGATAACAGCTGAATATAATAATAATTTTAACCGCAGGCTTTAACCGTGGGCTTTTCATTAGACTATTATACATGCCTCTACATACGACTACTACAGCGAGAAGCTATGTGGGTATCTAATACCACTGCAGTTTATTGTATAGTTCTACGACTTTGCCAACAATGAGCAGGGTGGGTGGTTCTATTTCTTGATCTTGTACCGCCGAGACGATATTAGATAAATCGGAGATGACGATCTTCTGGTCGGCTAAGGTGCCGTGCATAATCAGAGCAATGGGGGTGGTCGGTGGCATACCGTTTTCTATGAGTGCTTGGCAGATGTGTTCTAATCCGAGTAATCCCATATAGAAAACCAGTGTTTGACCAGCTTGGCAGAGTAATCTCCAGTTGAGGTTAACACTCCCATCTTTGCGGTGTCCAGTTACGAACACGCACGATTGTGCATAGTCTCTGTGCGTTAGCGGTATTCCGCTATACGCAGCACAACCTAATGCTGCAGTGATGCCTGGTACTATCTGAAACGGTATACCTTGCTCGAATAGGGTTTCTATTTCCTCGCCGCCACGCCCGAAAATGAAGGGATCACCGCCTTTCAAGCGTAATACTTTTTTGCCTTGCTTAGCTAAGTCAACCAGTAACTGGTTTATATCCGCCTGCGACATTGCGTGTTTGGCAGCTTGTTTGCCAGCATAGATTTTCTCCACACCAGGGCGCAACAACTTATGTATGCTATCTGAGACCAAGCGGTCGTAGACCACTACATCGGCTTGTTGCATTAACCGCAGTGCTTTTATCGTCAATAAATCGGGGTCGCCGGGACCGGCACCCACTAAATAAATCTCGCCTACTTGGTTATCGGCATTTTGCTCGCTAGCTAGCAACGCTTGCAAACCTGCTTCGGCTTCTTCGTTGCGCCCGGCAAAAACTGCATCAGCTATGCGACCGCGCAAGACAGTGTCCCAAAAAGCGCGACACTGTTGTGCAGAGGAATATTTTTCTTTGACACGGTTGCGATATCGTCCCAACAAGTTGGCGAGTTCGGTATAACCGCGCGGAATGAATCCCTCCAGATAGGAACGCAACAGACGCGACAGCGATGGCGATGTGCCGCCTGCTGAGATAGCAATTTGTATGGGATGGCGATCTACCAAAGATGGGAATAATAGATTCCCTTCGGTAGCTTCGTCGGCGATATTGACCAGACTGCTTTGCGCGTTAGCCAATTTAGCAATGCGGCGGTTGACCTCTCTGCGGTCGGTCGCAGCGACAATTAAAAACATGCCTTTGACATCGTCGTCGGCCAGCGGTCGTTGTTTGACAACACACGATGCAGACGATGCCAATGCACGCATGGTTGCAGAGATGTGCGGCGCAACTATCGTTAGTTGCATGCCGCCGTCAATGAGTCGACGTGCCTTGCGCGCAGCTATCTCGCCGCCGCCGACTATCAAGCCTTGCTTCCCTTTTAGTTCGAGGAAAAACGGCACATATCGCATCATCTATTCAGAGCAATTTAGCGAATACCAATGCATCTTCTCTATCAGTAGCGGCTGGATAATAGTTGGCACGACGACCGATCTGTTGAAAGCCTAACTTGCTATAAAGACTAATCGCCGGATGATTGCTCGCTCTCACTTCAAGCAACATACGCTCGGCATTTTGTACGATTGCAACATCGGATAAAAAACCCACTAGGTAGTCTGCATAACCACATCTTCTAAAGTCAGGTGCTACACAAAGGTTCAACAAATGCCCCTCTCGGCTACCCAACATCATAATGGCATAGGCAATCACTTTGTTTTGCTGCCTGATCATCCAGCACTGATAGCCGGAGTTGATACAGTCAACGATGATAGTTTGCGACCACGGAAAGGCGTAAACGCGACACTCTAGAGCGTGCACATCGGCAATATCAGTGGCAGTCATCGGCGACATTACGATATTAGCCTCGGCATCGCTTTGTCCGGGGCATTGCAGAAGTGTTCGGGTATGATGCTCAGGCAGAGCTTGTTTGGCACAGGCACTCATTTATAAATCCCGTCCTATGGTTTTGCAGGCAAACTTCAAATCTTCCCAAGCTGCGGCTTTTTGGTCTGGTGACCTCAGCAAATAAGCCGGGTGATAGGTCACTATAATTGGCGCCTCACTAGCTTCTATGTGGTGCACTAACCCACGCAACCGCGATACCGGCGTTTGTTGCTTTAATAAAGAAGTAGCGGCGACACCTCCCAATAAAATGATAATCTGCGGCTGCACCAACCGAATCTGGCGATACAAATAATCAACACACTGCACTATCTCCTCAAGGCGAGGATTGCGATTATCTGGAGGCCTACATTTAATAATATTAGCGATATAAACCTCGTTCCTATTAAAGCCGATAGCTTTTAGCATTTTGTTTAGCAATTGTCCGGCGCGCCCGACGAAAGGTTCGCCTTTTCTATCCTCATCCATACCTGGGGCTTCACCGATGAACATCCACTGTGCTTGATGATCGCCGATACCGAATACGGTTTGTGTGCGGCTCTCGTGCAACACGCATTTTCTACAACCCACCACTTGTTGTTGCAAAACCTGCCATTGCGAAGCCGCATTGTCGTCATCGCTTGCCGGTTGCTGAGCAACGACAGCATCAGGCTCAGGGACGACGGTACCTTGACGATGCGTTGCGGGTAAGTCGGATGCTTGCGATGGTGTTTGTTGCGTGGTGCGGGCAACAGCACGCGGCACATAAGGCTCTATACCCATCTGTTGCAGATACCATAACTTGTCTACTGCCATCTACAGACCTCAGATATGCGCCAGTTGAGGATGCGCTTTGCTGCCGATGGACAACTTGTTCAGCGCATTAACATACGCTTTAGCCGAAGCAATGACAATGTCGGTATCAACACCCAATCCGTTGACTACGCGACCGCCTTTTGACAAGCGCACTGTGACCTCGCCCTGAGAGTCGGTGCCAGTGGTGATATTGTTAACCGAATACAGCAACAGTTCACCTCCACTGCGTGCGACCGACTCGATCGCTTTGAAAGCAGCATCAACCGGGCCACTGCCGTGCGCCTCAGCGCGATGCTCGTTGCCTTCGATATGCAAATCAACCTTTGCATGGGGGCGAATACCGCTCTCCGAAGTGACGCTCAACCAAGCTAAACGGTAATACTCTGTGGTCTGTTCGGCTGCACTATCGGATACCAGTGCTTGCAGATCTTCGTCGTAGATCTCGTCCTTTTTATCTGCTAATAACTTAAAATTATCAAACGCAGTATTCAAGTCAGCAGCATCGGAGAATACTATGCCTAGTTCTTGCAGGCGCGTCTTAAAAGCATTGCGTCCGGAGTGCTTGCCTAGCACGATGCGATTAGAACTCCAGCCGACATCTTCAGAACGCATGATCTCGTAAGTCTCTCTATACTTAAGCACGCCGTCCTGGTGGATGCCCGACTCGTGCGCAAATGCATTGGCGCCGACGATGGCTTTATTCGGCTGCACTGGAAAACCAGTGATGCCGGCAACCAGCCGCGATATCGGCACAATTTGACGCGTATCTATATTCGTCTTGCAGCTGAATATATCCGTGCGGGTATGCACTGCCATCACGATCTCTTCCATAGCCGCATTGCCAGCGCGCTCACCCAAACCGTTGATAGTACATTCAACTTGCCGTGCGCCTTGCTTGACCGCACTCAACGAATTCGCTACCGCTAAACCCAGATCATTGTGGCAGTGGGTTGAAAAAACTGCTTGGTCAGCATTAGGCACTTTGTTTAATAAGGTGCCAATCAGCTCGCCAAACTGTTCGGGCATACTGTAGCCGACCGTGTCCGGGATATTGATAGTCCGAGCACCGGCCGCAATAGTGCTTTCAACCAAACGACATAAAAAGTCAATCTCCGACCGACCCGCGTCTTCAGGAGAAAACTCAACATCGTCGGTATAGCGGCGCGCCAATCGCACTGCGGCTACCGCCTGTTCCAATACCTGATCAGCAGTCATGCGTAATTTGTTTTTGATATGTATAGGCGACGATGCAATAAAAGTATGTATGCGCGGCGACTCGGCATCTTTTAGAGCCTCTGCAGCCTTTACTATATCCTTCTCCAACGCCCGCGCCAGCCCACAGATCGTACTGTGCTTGATAGTACGGGCAATCGTGCGCACCGCTTCAAAATCCCCGGGGCTTGCAATAGGAAAGCCAGCTTCTATTACATCCACGCGTAATTTCTCCAAAGCTTTGGCAATCCTCAACTTTTCATCTTGGGTCATAGAAGCACCCGGACTTTGTTCACCATCCCTTAATGTAGTGTCAAATATAATTAACTTGTCTTTACTCGGCATTTGTCTCTCCGCCATAAAAATTTGAAATATAAAAATGATTGTGCGTCACTAAGCTCGCCAGCTGTTATCTAAGCCGCGTCAATGCGGCAATCGCGTAAACGGAAGTCGTCGCCACAAGTCATGTGGCTTATATAGAATGGTTAAAAATTTATTCGGATAATTCATACTTAGAATTATAACCTATAAAAAATGTTTTAGGAAACCGCAGGGCAACCGCTGTCCTTCCAAGTACACGCGACTGCTTTTATCCGGCGGACATTTCTACTTTACAATTACAGTCATAAAGGTATTGATTTGATAGGCATTGCCCAATGCTTTTGATTGGTGCCAAGTAGGGCACAGTTCGCCTGCTTCCCATTGTGCTACACGATTTCCCAGATGAACTCATAGCTATACCTTATCTATAGAGAGTTTTAATATCTTGGTGGTTTCTGCAGCGTTAATTTTGCGTTCAAAATACAACGATGAAATAAAATTGTTAAACAAATAACCGTTACTATCTCTCATGTTGTTAATATAGTTACCGCCTTGATCCTTGCCTTGCTTCGCTGAAAAATCATCAGCCATTTTTTTAAGTTTCTCCTCTATTGAATATAAGTCTTGTCTGCCAAGTAAACCTAAGTTCTTTAATCTGTAGAAAACAAATAACTTACTAATTTGAAACCGTTTGGCAATTTCCTCTAGTTCATCAATATGATGTCTTCTTCTCTCTATCCGTTCCTCTGGTAGTAGTAAATTAGCAGCAACCGCATTACAGAAAATCTCCGTTGGGTCGTTTGACCGACATCTAAAATCTATATTAGAGACCCCTTCCGAATTGGTAAATAAATGTGCAAGCTCGTGGGCAAGGGTAAATAACTGCGCAGTTTTAGCATCTTTTCTGTTCAGAGCGATAATCGGAGCATAATCATTTTTTAGATATACGCCTCTCATATTCTTTACCGATATTTTCCAATAACTCAAAGTTTTCATCACATAAATACCTTGATTCTCTAGCAAGGAGATAAAGTATTTTAGATGGTTATTTCCTACACTTTCATCGTACCGATAGTTGATTCTATCTGTTATAAATTGTGCTATTCTAGGAGCGTCTCTGTATGTACTGTTTTTAACCATGCCGACGAGAGTATTTTTTCGCATACCTGCTTCTTTCATAACCTTTGCTAAATAATCCTGTCGTTGCAATAGAAAGTGGATGAATTTTCTTGCGTTGAGTTCCAGTTCACCTCCTGTTTCGTGTTTTCTATAATCTTTAATCACTCTGTTGCGAGTGATTTTTTCGTCACTGGTTAAAAGAAAGGTATTGATTTGATAGGCGTTTCCCAATGCTTTTAATTGGTGCCAAGTAGGGCGCAGTTCGCCTGCTTCCCATTGTGCTACACGATTTCCTTTTGTGCTAGGGCATATTTTCTTTGCCGCTTCTAAGGTAGTGTAGCCGGCATTTTCCCTTGCAGTTTTTAAGTTCTCTAAGTTGACAAGCATAGCGCAAACGGTCCATCCTATTTATGGATGCTTATCCATCAAAATAATCACTGTCTATCTTCTTTATTTCAAAAGAATAATCCCTGGATACACCCACATTATGTTCGATCATCAAATCTACCAAGTCGTTGCCATCTATTAGGATAACTTTTTGCGGTACTTGTTTGACATACTCTCTGGCACTGCTGGAATAACCGGCGGTTGTAATAAAGATCCCTTTTGAAGCATGCTTTGCAACCAAAGCTCCTACAAAATCTCGGATGGCACTTCCGCCGATTGAACCACTGTCATATCTCTTGGCTTGCAGATAAATAATATCCAAGCCTAATTTATCTTCTTTAATAATGCCATCTATACCACCGTCGTGGCTTTTACCTACTACTGCAGCTCTCGCTTCTTCGCGAGATCCACCGTATCCCATCGCAAGCAATAAATCTACTACTAGGTATTCAAAAAATTTCGCATCTTTTTTCTTAATCTCTGACAATAGATCACTTGCCAGTATATTCTTTAATAACTGGTGATTTTTGTCTATCAGTTCTAACGGCGTTTCGGATGAAGCCGAATCCACCTCTATATCTTGTTCGTCGTCAACTTCCTCTTTACTTTTCTTTGAAGGATAGAAAAAATTACTATCAGCGGGGGCATACCGTAAAAGAAACTTCCAGTCAATAACGCTTGGATTTTCCTCGAGTGCTTTTTGTCCTTGTGAGGTGATTTTGTAATAACCTCTTTTTGGCCGTTCCAGTAGGTTGGCAGCTTTTAGAAATGCTATAGACCAATTTTTACGGCTATCTAATCTACTGCCACCACTTGCCAAACGTTCTGTTTTCGCTTCTTCCGAAAATTGCAATACTGAGTCAAGGAGGTCATAGATTTCTCGTCTGTGACGCTCTTTCCCATCCCGCATTACTTTTAAGATAGGTAACATCAAATGTTTCTCTAAAGGAGCACTCATGGAACTGTTTTATAGCGTGCTTTATAATTGGCTAATCCCATTGGGATGGAATGATTCTACCTGTTTTGCAAAAGTCGATTATCAGATCAATATATTCCCGAAAATCTGAGTTTTCTTTTGCTAATCTGTTTGCTATATTCCAGTCAATTTCTGTTTTTTCTTTTGCGGGTATCAAGATCTGGCTTAAGGATGGCTCATCAGTATTTAGTTTTATAAAGCCAATGCCATGGAGACTACTTAATATTCGTAATTCATCGGAACTACCTTCTGCTATTTCAGTGGCAACCAAATAACCAAAATTAGCCCACGATGAGTTGCTTACAGCTTGAAAGAATGTTTCGCGTAGATTAGAGGATGTGATTGCTTTTTTCACTTCAAACGACCACAACTTAGACTTTTTATCCGAATATTGCGTTACACAATCTTTGATATTGCGATCCCAATCTTTACTTAAATTCTCTAAACCTACTATATCCGGATATAACCACTGGTTGCCTTTCGGTCCCTTTAAATTTGCAGATCTTGTCTCATCAATACGCTTGCTATGAACTCTTAGTTTTAATTTCAAATATTCTATTAGCTTGGGATACATTTGCTTTTCCGTAAATGGTTCTGGGCGATTGGTATCCTCGCCCGTGCCGGCATCGTTATTTCTCGTTGAGGCATTGATAGTCTGCTCTTTCCGCCATCCCCATTTACGGTCTACTGTCGCGGGAATAATTCCTTTTTCTTTTAGAATATTTGGTGGATGACGCCATAGACTACCTAACTCGGCTCCAATTTGCCTAATAAGCCACTCCTCTTGATCTTCGAATCTCTGTGTAGATTCTTGCGCTTTTTTAGCACAATCAACAGGATAGTTTTTAACAATCCATTCAACAACTTCTTTGTTTGTGGCTTGTTCTGCTGAAGTCTGTTCAAAAAATGCGGCTAATCTTTCTGGTAATGTCATTGCAGTGTAACGATCTATATTCTGTTCGTTGTCAATCTCCTCTTTACTTTTCTTTGAAGGATAGTAAAAATTACTATCGGCGGGGGCATAACGTAAAAGAAGCTCTCGGTCAATAACGCTTGGATTTTCCTTAAGTACTTGTTGTCCTTGTGAGGTAATTTTGTAATAACCTCTTTTCATATTTTCCAGTAGATTGGCAGCTTTTAGATATGCTATAGCCCAATGTTTACGGCTATCTAATCTATTGCCGCCACTTGCTAAAAGCTCAGTTTTGTCTTCTTCGGAAAACTGCAACTCCCTGTCAAGGAGGTCATAGATTTCTTGTTTGTGACGCTCTTTCCCATCCTGCATTATTTTTAAGATGGGTAACCGCAATTGTTTAGCTAAAGGAATACTCATGGGACTATCATAGTATGGTTTATATTAATTTGCTGCATAACACTCTGTAAGTACATATTGTATTTGGTTGAAATCTTCCATGTTTTTTATTGTTAATTCTAAATCTCCGGTACCCCAATGCCCTGTGCCACTAACATCACGGAATATGCCGTTTACGCCGTTATTGTCGACATAATCTTCAGGGTTGACTCTCAAGTAGAGTCTTATGCATTGTACCTGAGGCCTAATCTCTAAGCATATAAAATTTTTAAGTCGTTTGAATGCAAGATAATATCTAAGTTCTTTCCTTTGAACATCGTCACCAAGATTTTCAATAAAGTCTACTACTGCAAGGTATAAATCTCTCAAATCGCCATCTAACTCACTGGCTATTTCATTAAAAGTTCTATAGGCCGCAGGTGCTTCCATCTGTGGTTCCTGAGCTATCTCCGGAGAGCTAATATGAGTATTACTGGAACCTGCTACCACCTGCTCTATAAGTAGTATATTGTCGTCATATTTTTTATAGCGTATTAGTTCTATGTTTCTATTCATCTGCTTAACTGCGTGCGCATCGTATCTTGTAAAACTATTTGCTATACAAAATAAACGGGGCATAGACCATTCAATTTTATTGGCACAGTCTCTCCCAAGCTGATCCATAGTCAGCCTATAAAATGCATCTTTATGATCCATTAGCCAATCAAGATAAAAAAGACCTTGAATGATTATACTCTCGCTGTACGAGCGTTTATATTCAATAATCACCGGACAATAGTTTTCATCTATGTCCAGTGAATCTATACGACCTCTATCTTCTCCGCTTGTTGTATACTCAGTATCCAGAAAATTAATGCCTAAGATGGTTTTCATGTTGCGTTCTATCAGTTTTTGTAAATCTCTCTCAAAGGCAAAAATACCAGATGCGAGTTCCGCTGAAATATTTTCGCCGTTTAATGTGAATAATTTAATGTCACTCATATCTGGTTGCCTTTATATATTATATTTTCTGCTACTAGAAACTCTTAGCTGAAAGATAAAAAGATCTGATACTGTATGTTTTTATTCAGCTATTATACATAATATAGATTTACCAATATATCTGATTGACCCTTTGGCTTTCTCATATCTTTCTTAAGCAAAGATGAACACAAAGCTACGATTGTGTTGGGCAATAACTAGACAAAACCTGCAAAAATTCTCACACTGATATCCGTGCCATGGTCATTTGAAGTTTATTTGAAGTGGCAGGTTTAGTTATCAGCGAAAGCGGGCAGGGTGCCTCAGCAAATCCATAATAGCGTATAATTAGACTTATTTACTTTTAATGAAAGATTCAAAGGTGGATTTACCCATGAGCGGACTCTATCGTCCTCAATTTGAAAAAGATAGTTGCGGGTTTGGCCTCATCACGCAGATGGATGGGCAGGCTAGCCATTGGCTGGTTGAGACGGCAATACAATCGCTTGGCAGGCTAACCCATCGTGGGGCTGTCTCAGCTGATGGAAAAACTGGCGACGGTTGCGGGCTGTTAATGAAAATGCCGCTAGATTATATGCGTGCGAAAGCGGATGAGGTGGATATCCGTCTAGCCGAAAACTTTGCCGTCGGTGTCGTCTTTCTATCACAAGACCAAACCACCGCACAGCAGTGGCGAGAGATATTAAATCTACAACTAGCCGAGCAAGGATTTGAGGTTGCCGGTTGGCGGGCTGTGCCGACTAATAAAGAGGCGTGCGGTGCCAAAGCACTTGAGACCTTGCCGAGAATAGAACAGGTGCTGGTCAATATAAAAGCCTCCATTAAAAATGCCGAGCAAGCTCTATTCGTTGCGCGCCGCAAAGCGGAGATAGAACTGGCTGATACCGCTTTCTATATCGCAAGCCTGTCTTCTAAAACGCTTTCCTATAAAGGGCTGATAATGCCACACAACTTACCGATTTTCTATCCAGACCTTGCTGAGCAGAGCTTAACATCGTCTTTGTGTGTTTTTCATCAACGATTTTCAACCAACACACACCCGCAATGGTATTTGGCGCAACCGTTTCGCTTTCTTGCGCATAACGGCGAGATTAACACCGTCTGCGGTAACCGTAATTGGGCAGCAGCACGAGCGCATATCTTAAAAAGTCCGCTATTGCCCGATTTATCCGAATTGATGCCGCTGGTTTCTATGGAAGGGTCGGACTCGTGCAGCTTGGACAATATGCTTGAAGTGCTGATGATGGGCGGTATGGATTTATGCAGTGCGATGCGCTTATTGATACCGCCGGCGTGGCAGAATGTTGGTTACATAGACCCTGACCTACGTGCTTACTTTGGCTATAACTCTTTGCATATGGAGCCGTGGGACGGTCCGGCAGGCATCGTCTTAACCGACGGTCGCTATGCGGCGTGTTCAATGGATAGAAATGGTTTGCGCCCGGCGCGCTATGTGATTACCAAAGATCGCTATATCACGCTGGCATCGGAAATCGGCATATACGACTATAGTGATGACGATGTTGCAACTAAAGGGCGACTAAAACCCGGGGAAATGATTGCCGTGGATACCGAAACCGGCACTTTGATGCTACCTGAGATGATCAACGAGCAGCTAAAATCTAAATACCCGTATCGCCAGTGGCTAAAAGAGCATACCCACTATGTGCCTAGTTGTTTGGAGGAAATACCCGGCGTCTACGAGCCACTGGCAGACAAGGATTTGCTGAGCTACCAAAAGATGTTCGACTTATCCTACGAGGAAAAAGAACAAGTCATCAAAGTGCTAGCCAATGCAGGACAGGAAGCGGTCGGGTCAATGGGAGACGACACCCCACTGCCAGTGCTCTCTGCGCAAGTGCGCTCGCTGTACGACAACTTCCGCCAACAATTCGCTCAGGTTACAAACCCACCTATAGATCCCTTGCGCGAGCGCATCGTGATGGGACTGGAGACCGCACTGGGTTGCGAGATGAATCCTTTTGCTGAACTGCCTGAAGTCGATCGCCTGCTGTTGCGCTCGCCGATTGTATCCGAATATAAGTTTCGCACTATACTGCAACTTGAAAAATTCCCGCATAAGATTTTTGATCTGAACTACGCTGATGATAATAATCTACGCGCGGCGATAGAACAGCTGTGCGATGAAGTGGTTGCAGCAGCGCGTGATAAAGACTTTTTATTAGTCGTATTATCCGATAGAAAAATTGCCCGCCATCGTCTCAACATACACGCACTGCTAGCTTGCGGTGCAGTGCATCATCGTCTCATTAAAGAAGGTTTGCGCTGTCAGTGTAATATATTGATAGAAACCGCAACCGCGCGCGATCCGCATCATTTTGCCACCTTAATCGGCTATGGAGCAAGTGCCATCTTTCCTTATCTGAGTTATCAGAACCTAGCTGCAATGTATCGCAAACAAGAGATTGACAACGCCAAGCCATTGGTGGAAGTTTGTTCGGCGTACCGACAAGGCATCAACAAAGGGCTGTTGAAGATAATCTCTAAAATGGGTATATCCACCATCACCAGTTATAGAGGCGCACAGTTATTTGAAATAGTCGGTTTACATAACGAGGTTGTCAATCTATGTTTCAAAGGCACGGTTAGCAGATTGCAAGGCCTGCGATTTGCCGATCTAGAAGCCGATCAGCGAACACTAGCAAAACGCGCTTGGAACCACTCTGAACTGCTACAGCAAGGTGGTCTATTGAAATATATACACGATGGCGAATACCATGCCTATAACCCGGATGTCGTGCAGAGCTTGCATAAAGCCGTGCAAGAAGGCGACTACGATGCCTATAAGGTTTATGCCGATCATGTCAACCACCGACGGCCGACGGTATTCAGGGATTTATTAAAACTAAAATCTAAAACTGCTATACCCTTAACAGAGATTGAAGACGAACAGCAGATTGTTAGACGCTTTGACTCTGCAGGAATGTCCTTAGGTGCATTGTCGCCTGAGGCGCACGAAACTTTGGCGGAAGCTATGAATAGCTTGGGTGGTCGTTCTAACTCCGGCGAAGGCGGTGAAGATCCGGCTCGCTTCGGCACTAACAAATCATCAAAAATCAAGCAGGTTGCATCAGGGCGCTTTGGTGTAACACCACATTACCTTAGCGATGCGGAAGTTTTACAAATCAAAATCGCACAGGGTGCAAAACCCGGTGAAGGAGGGCAGTTGCCGGGCTCTAAAGTGAATAAAATGATTGCCAAGTTACGACATTCAAGCAAAGGCATTGCATTGATTTCGCCGCCACCGCACCACGACATCTATTCCATAGAGGACCTTGCCCAGCTGATCTTCGACCTGAAACAAGTAAACCCAAGAGCTTTGGTGTCGGTTAAACTGGTTGCCGAAGCGGGTGTCGGCACTATTGCGGTCGGCGTTGCTAAAGCCTATGCTGATTTGATTACCATATCAGGCTACGACGGTGGCACTGGGGCAAGCCCACTGACCAGCATCAAATATGCCGGTGCACCGTGGGAACTGGGCTTGCCTGAAACACATCTGGCTTTGCGGGCGAATAATCTGCGCGATAAAGTGCGCCTGCAAACCGACGGCGGATTAAAAACCGGCTTGGATGTAGTCAAGGCGGCGATACTCGGCGCTGAGAGTTTCGGCTTCGGCACTGCTCCGATGATAGCACTCGGCTGTAAATACTTAAGAATCTGTCATCTCAATAACTGCGCAACTGGCGTTGCCACGCAACATAAAGTGTTGCGGTTAAGACATTTCATCGGCAAGATGGAAATGGTGCGCAATTACTTTCTATTCGTTGCCAGAGAAACCCGAGAATGGATGGCGCATTTGGGTGTCAGTAAATTTGAAGAGCTCATTGGGCAACTTGATTTACTGGAGATTATACCGGACATCAAAGGTCGGCAAAAAGGTTTAGACCTAAGCGCGATACTTGACAACAACAATATTGACGAGCGACAAGCTCAGTTCTGTATTCATCCTAAAAATAAACCTTTTGATAAAGGCAAACTAGCCGAACGCATGGTCGCCGATATGCAAAAGGCTATCGCGGATAAACAAGGTGGTGAGTTCCACTATCCGATATACAATGTTGACCGCTCTATAGGTGCGCGGGTATCCGGTGAAATCGTCCGCTTGCACGGTAATTACGACATGGCTGATAAACCGCTACAGGTCTATTTCAAAGGCACTGCTGGCCAAAGCTTCGGGGCTTGGAATGCCGGCGGATTGCACCTCAACCTTGAAGGCGATGCAAATGACTATGTGGGCAAGGGTATGGCTGCAGGTGAGATAGTCGTCTATCCGCCGCCACCTATTGCAGCGCAAGCACATAACCTACCGATTATCGGCAATACCTGTCTTTACGGTGCTACTGGTGGAAAGTTCTTTGCCGCCGGCGGTGCTGGGGAACGTTTTGCGGTTAGAAACTCTGGAGTGATCGCCGTTGTTGAAGGGGTAGGAGATCATGGCTGTGAATATATGACTGGAGGATTCGTCGTCGTATTGGGTAAAACCGGACTGAACTTCGCTGCCGGAATGACTGGCGGTCTGGCAATGGTGTTTGACCAGCACGCGGCATTTAGCGATCAATACAACCACGAGATGGTTGACATCTATAGAATAAACACTGAAGACATGGAACCGCAACGCGAATACTTATACTCGCTTTTATGCGAGCATTGTCAAAAAACAGGCAGCCTGTATGGACAATCTATAGTTGACGATTTTTACGCTTATTTACCTAAATTTTGGATGGTCAAACCGAAAGCCGCAGAACTTGATATGCTAATGGCGAGTCTGTCGCGAGCAGCCTAAAAGGGATTGTCTGCGCACTCGGCAAAACGATGGCGAATTCAACTTTCACCCCTAATTTTATAGAGGATCTGCTGGCTCGAACCAACATCGTCTCATTAATCAACCGTTATATACCGACGCCGCTGAAAAAATCAGGCCGGTCATATATGGCTTGTTGCCCTTTTCATAATGAGAAAACTCCTTCCTTTTCGGTTTCCTTAGAAAAAGGGCTTTATTACTGTTTCGGTTGTCATGCATCGGGGAACGCAATTAAGTTTTTAACCGAACACCAACGCATGACTTTCCCTGAGGCGGTCGAAGAACTGGCACATCAGGCTGGTATTGAAGTGCCTCGGCAAGACACTCGCGTGTCAACCAAGGAGCAAAAAATGTTTGAACAGATGCGCGCAGTCATGGATAAGGTGTGCGAATTCTATCGAGCTCAGCTAAAGCAAGATAGCGTAGCAGCAGCCTACCTAAAACAACGCGGCATCGCATCAGAAACAGCGACCGATTTTGCTATCGGCTATGCGCCTGCCACTCCTCACTTAAGGCAATGTTTGACATCGGCATACAACGAGAAGCTATTGCACAATGTTGGTCTAATCGCAAAAGGTAGTAGCGGTTATTATGAAAAATTTAGAGATCGCTTGATGTTCCCAATACGCGATCGACGCGGCAATACTATCGCATTCGGTGGTCGTTTATTAGAGAGAAAAAAAACAACATCAAACAGTGCACAAAGCAAGTCTCCTAAATATATGAATTCTCCAGAAACCCCGCTATTCAAAAAGAGAAATACACTATACGGTGTCCACGAGTTGAAAAAAGTCCGCGACCTGAGTTCTTTGCTATTCGTTGAAGGTTATATGGACGCAGTATCCTTGGCTCAGCACGGTGTACGCAATGTGGTCGCAACTCTAGGTACTGCGACTTCTCAAACCCATATCCGCATAGCTCTGCGCTTTAGCCATAATCTGATATTCTGCTTTGACGGCGACAACGCTGGCAGACGGGCGGCGGTTGCCGCCGTAGAGCAAGCACTCCCTGCTTTCACTGATGGTTGCAATATCAGTTTTATGTTTCTACCACCTGGCGAAGACCCTGATAGCTATATAAGACAGCACGACTATCAAGAATTTAATAAACTCGCTCAACAAGCGATGCCGCTGGCAGACTTTTTATTTGAACACCACGCGCAAGGGCTGGATTTGAGCAACCCCGCGCACGCAACTCGCTATGCCAAAACAGTCAGACCACTGATAATGAAATTACCCAAAGGCGTATTCCAAGAATTGATGTTCAATCGGCTAGCACAGCAAATCAATTTAGATGTAGATAAATTAAGAACCGACTATGCAGCTCCAAAGTCTCGTCCTAGACCCACAACACGCGTTAGGAGCGGTAAGGAGATTCTCTATTCGACAATCACTGTGGCATTACGACTACTGTTGGAGAAGCCATCGTTAGTAAAGCATGCGCCGGCTACCGATAAAATACGCACCTTGCAAAAATCAGGTGCCGAATTATTGGCTGATGTGGTAGATTGCATAAAGCATAAAAAACTGTCTAGCACTGCCGGAATTATTGAGTATTTTCGCGAAAGCCCGCATCAAGAGAGTTTAAGCCGCTTGCTCTTAACACACGACGCCTCAACTGCCGATACCGAGATAGAGTTTAGCGATGCAATGCGACAACTAGAAATAGAAGTAACCGAACAAAAAATTGAACAGCTGCAACAGCAATTATTAACTGACGATAACGGACAAGTAGAAATTAACGAGTTACTCAAACATCTGCATCAATTAAAGAACAGATAGCACGCCTACACTGACCCCTGCATAACAAACCAGACGCAATAGTGCGCACTGAGGGTTACTTCTTATTAGTGCCTCGCTTATGTGCTCTTGGGTGCGCTTGGTCGTAGACTTTTGCCAGATGTTGAAAATCCAAGTGCGTATATATTTGTGTCGTGCTGATATCGGCGTGCCCTAGTAACTCTTGCACCGCTCGTAAATCACCTGAGGACTCAAGTATGTGCGTTGCAAAAGAGTGGCGCAATTTATGAGGATGCACATGTTGGAGCATACCTTGAGAGCGGGCAAATTGCTCAAGACGCAACTGCACGCTTCGGGCACCAAGGCGGTTGCCATTGCGGCTCAAGAACAGGGCCTTTCCGTCGCTACCACGCATCGTTCCGCGTATTTTCAACCATCGTTCTATTGCTTCAATTGCCCGACCACCGACCGGCACCTCTCGCTCTTTATTTCCTTTACCAATTACGCGTATCATCCCACTGCGCATATCTATGCTATCTAGATTCACTGATACCAATTCCGACAAACGTAAACCCGAAGAATAAATTAACTCTATCATTGCTATATCCCTGATGAGTAGTGGCGAGACATCGGCAGGCGTTTTATTCAACAGCTGTGCAACCTGGTCAACGCCGAGCGTGTTCGGTAATTTCTTTTCATCGCGAGGTGGCTTAACATTGGTAAACGGATAATTACACACATAAGCCTGTTCTTTACAATACTTAAAAAAACTTCGTAAAGACGACAGGGTGCGGGCTAAAGTTTTGCCTTTGATACCAGAAGTGTGCTGCGACGAGATATAATTCAATACCTCAGCTTCCTCCAGCTTGCTCCAATTCCCTCCATTTTGCGATATGTATGCTAAAAAGCGCAGTATATCGCGGCGGTAATTGCTAACCGTATGATTTGAATAATTGCGCTCTGCTTTTAGTGCTGAGAGGAACTCTTCGCAGGCTTGGGTAGAATCCATAAATCCTTTTGATATTGCGCACAAGCCGCAATAGATACTGCAATCAACTCACCGAACTGCACCAATAGCATCACTCCCTTGCCAGGAACAAAAGCATCGGCGCGAGGGCTTCCCAGTAATAAAAGACCTATCTTTTGAGTATTAAACGATAGCGGCATCACCACCGCTGAGCGGATCCGCTTTGAAAAATTACCGAATAACGCTTTTTTAATCATCTCGCTGAAAGGACCACAGTCCGGGTTGCCGCTATCAAATAGAGATGCAATTAGCGTTTTCAACAATCGGTCTTCGGCATTCACCGGCGATGCTGTCTGCGATAATTCGGCATACGGTGGGAATAGCCGAATGATAATTTGATTAGCCGGAAACTGCGCTCTTAAGGTGTTTACCGCTTCACAGACCGCCGCTTCCACCTCTCGCTTGAAGAACAATCTTAACGACAAACGATGTAAACAGATACTGAGCTTTTCGTTTTTATCAACGATATTAATCAGTGTCGCAAGCTGCTGTTCAGTGTTTACAGTGTCCTTTTTCAACGCATCGAATTCGCTACGTATAACTTCCAGTTGCTTTTGCCATAAAGATATTACATTGCCGTTTTTGTGTGGTAGCGATAGTTCTAGCAATAACTCAGAGTGATCGTTGAAAAAGGATGGGTTTTGGGTTAAAAAGTCAATGGTCTGCTGCGCTGTCGTGCCTTTAACCTCTTTGTCTGCTACCATAATCTATACCTCTATTCTGTCTTCGTATACTAGTTCAGCCGGCCCCACCAATTCTACTTTGTCTTTGTCAAATCGTACCTCAAGCGATCCGCCGACCAGATGTACCAGTATGGTATGCGGCGTGTCGGCGAACCAACCGTGGAGGCGGGCAACCACTGCAATCGCACAAGCACCACTACCGCAAGCCTTTGTTTCACCGACCCCGCGCTCGTATACTCGCGCTTGCAACCCAGAGCCACAGACCCTAGCAAAAGATACATTGACACTCTCAGGGAAACAGCGATGCGCCTGTAATGCTGCACCTATTTCAGCAACCTCTGTCGCTGCAACATCGTTAACCCGGATGACCGCATGCGGATTACCGAACGATAAAGCACTAAAGCGAAGCTCGTAGCCGGCAATATTCATGGTATATAATTTTTTTTTGGTCTGCTCTCCAACTACCACCAAACCGCTAGGATCAAATGGGATACATTCGGGCTCAAACTCCGCACTCCCCATATCCACTGCGATATGGTTGTCGTTTTGTCTGGTAATTTTCATAATACGCGTAGCACTACGCACGCGTATAGTTTCCTTATCGGTCAATCCTTTGCTGTGAACAAAGTGTGCTACACAACGGGCGCCATTGCCACACTGTCCGACCTCGCTGCCATCGGCATTAAAAATGCGATAATCAAAGTCAACATCCGCCACCGAAGGATGATCTACGATTAACAGTTGGTCAAAACCTATACCAGTATGTCTATCCGACCATTGCTGAATGAGTTGCTTATCCAAATTAAGGCGCGTGGTATGTTCTGTGCCGTTTATCAGCATGAAATCATTACCACTACCGTGCATTTTTGCAAATCCTATATTCATAGGACAGCAATTATATACAATGTTTACCGTTAAACCAAACCACAGGTGCCCACTTGTGTTCAAAGTAAAAATGTGGGGCTTTTGAAAAAGTCTCCAACATAAGTAACAGTAAACGGCTAATAAAAAAAGAGGTCTTTTATGCAGTCATCCGCTGCAACCTAATCTAGGTAACTCAGTAAATTTTAGCTGAGTAAATTGCTACGACGAATTGCCAAGGTTGTGAATTTCATCTTTGTAGAAAACTAACTGAAACGAGAGCAAGAGACAAATTAAAAGCTATTTTTCAACAGCCCCATGTGTCTTTTTAGTGTAAAATGTGGCATAAATGCCATTCATTATGGAAACACTAGATCAATTTAAAAATATACTGTAAAAACGAATGGAGGGGTGCTCGCTTACTGGAACAGCTGTAGCAATGGGTCTTCCCAGAGACGCTATACGAAGCGTACTAATGGGGCATGATTCTAAACTCTCTAGAGTGATAGAAATATCAAAAGCCCTTGGGTTAGAATTTTATCTTAAGCAAGAATCCTCTGACGATAAGAATACACAAGAAATGCTGGAGGAAATTCTATCGCTTCTTCGTAATAAAAATAAAATATCAGAAGCGATAGCCCCATACGATATTCAAGAATTAGACCCTGAGACCATACTAGAACACGATGGAGCACATAGCACCAAAAATCACTTGCCGATTATTGAAGTAGATGCAGCGGCTGGTGCTGGCGCATTCAACGAACAAGAAAATATAATAAGCTATATTGCATTTCGACCTGACTGGTTGAATAAACACGGGTTAAAACCTAATTCGTGCGCAATTATTCGTGTTAGAGGCGACTCTATGGAACCCACGTTTTTTAACAAAAGCGTCGTGTTGGTAGACCGCAACCGCCGTCGGCGACACGCCGGTCATGTCTACGTTATCCGAACAGAAGATGGCTTAGTGGTGAAACGCTTAGGTAAAGATAGCGAAGGCAACTGGCTGTTGGTGAGCGACAACTCAGAATGGAAGGATGCCCCGCTTCCGCCCAACGCAGAGATTATCGGCGAAGTCCGATGGACAGCCAAAACCCTAAAATAATTTATATAAAGTCTTACTAAAAAATAGATGGAACGCGGCACTAGTATCAAATTAGAATGTCCACATTGCATGAGCAAATGCCAATTCCAGGCGTGGGCGTACATCATTTTAAATAGCTTTATGAAAACAGTGAATGAGCGTTATGCTTTGCTTCCAGTCTCAAAAGACGGGATGCTTAATATTGGCAATGAGACGGTCGAAATAGGCAAATACTTACCTAATGGAGAATTAATTCATGAGGCATATATATGCACACATTGTAATGGGATCATTATAGTCAGGTGGTCGAGGACTAAGTCTCGCGGAGGTTATGAATACTATCACCACTTTCCAAGAGAAAGGAGCTTTAGCCCCAAAGTAGATCTAAAAGTCATCCCAAATAAAGAAACACAAAATGATTTTCAGGAGGCTATAGATTGCTACAACAGCGGGTTTTGGAAAGCCAGCATGATAATGTCTCGCAGAACTATTGAACAACAATTACTTAAAGGAAGTGAAAACCTCAAAAGTGGCTTAGGAAAAAGAATAGACATAGCTAACATTTCTGATCAACTTAGAAAAATGTTCAATATCATAAGAAAGTATGGCAATCATGGCGCACACCCTGATAACCGTCTGTACGATGAGAATGGACAGCCAATAGATAGAAATAAACAAAAGGAAATTGCTAAAATCAGCCTGCTTTTTTTGGATCATTTCTTCAGCGATCAATATGAAATACCCAAACAATTAGGCGAGCAAGCCAAACAACTTGAAAATAAGCCGGATTAGTCTCACATTTGGTTGTACTGAAAATTAGGGAATAAAACCAAGAAAATCATATATACTAGGCAAAACCAGCGTAATTGCTGGTTCAGTATACTTTAATAATGATGGAACTAAATAAAGAGCACGTCCGCATTCGTTACAACGGGCCTGCAGTGCAGAGCCATTATATTGATGTAGCCGACCTTGGTTCCTCGCTAATAGCACTGGGCACCTTGTGCGGAATGGCAAACACGCGGGCCAATGGCGAGGGCATATCAACCAAAGCTATGGTTAGTGCTAACACTGATCAGAAGTGTTTTGAACTTGATTTGTGTCTTTATTGCTTATCTGTCTATGCCCACGTGAAAACACTTTTAGGTCCTAACGATATAGCAACAGCTAAGGAAATATTTAAATGGTTAGGAATGTTAAGAGGGTCACCCAAGGACATATGGGGTCTATTCCAGGTAGCCGCTTACATTGGGAATAGAGAGATAACCCATAAAGAGGAAACCACAAGAAACAATCAAAAGTTAATAGAGCTCAGGGTCAAAGGGAATAATAATACCATATATCTAGCGTTGCCCACGGATGAATTAATGAAAGAACCGAAAGCAATACAAAACATGCAACGCATTGCAGAGCCGGTTGCCTCAGGAGACTATGATAATCTTGAGTTTGAATCTCAAAGAGGCTCTAGTGTAAAAATCACAGCTGAGGATGCAAGGAATATTTTAGAATATAGCAATCCGCATGAAACAGAAAAAACCAAAACGATTATTACAGGGCTTATAGTTTATGGACCTGTTTACACAAAGGATGCGAAAATATGGAAGTTTTCATACGGAGATGCCCGTGTGTCTGTGGATATTAGCGAAACTGATATTGCACAGCAAACGATGAATAGAGGAGGCACACGCATAGGTGATGAATACAAAGTGGAATTAGAGATAAGACAAGAACTCACGCTAAGCGGAAGACATAGCTACCATTATAAAATCCTTAAGGTTATCGAATTCAGGGAAGGACCCAAGCAACCTACCATATAGATAATCCCTGGTATTTCAGTAGCTACCCGTCGAAACTAACCTGACTTAGTGGGCGGACATTTCGCCCCTTTCCAAACCTTATTCAAAGTCGCACAATGCGACTGACCTGATACCGCCTAATTCAATGCTATAATCCCAACCTATCATCGTCTCTCACTTTCAGAACGTTGTTGTCAACCCAAGGTAGAAATGTGGGGCTGTTGAAAAAGTAGGCTTTATCCTCTGAAGCAATACCGGGATGAAAAATGTTGATGTGAACCAAAATCTTATCCAGTTAAAATAAAAATCTAAAGTAGCCGATAACCTCTTTAGGTTTTGGGTTATCCCAATTAGGAGTGCTTGTATATGCATCTTCTCTAAACCTCTATATTGTATAGTGCCACATACCAACCGCGCATCAATGTTGCTCTCCGTGCTAAAATAAAGCACTTTAGGGTTGCTGATAATAGAGGAACACGGAGAAAAATTATGACTGATGCACAAGACTACATATTTACTGAGCGCAAAAGCGTAGAACAGGTTGAAGAGGGTACTGATCTGTCGCCGAAATTTAATGCCGATGGCTTACTACCAGTCGTCACCAGCGACTACAAAAGCGGTAAGATACTGATGCACGGATACATGAATAAAGAAGCGTTGCTAAAGACGATTAAACACGGTGAAGCGTATTATTGGAGTCGCAGTCGTGAATGTCTATGGCACAAAGGCGATGTTAGCGGGCTTATTCAAAAAGTCAAACAATTGCTGATTGATGATGACCAAGACGCACTGTGGATGCGCGTAGAGGTCGTCGGTGATGCAAGCTGTCATGTCGGTTATCGCTCGTGCTTTTATAGGGAAATACCTATAGGTGCCGATATACCCCAAAAACCGAAATTACGGTTTATCGAAAAAAACAAAGCGTTTGACCCCGACGAAGTCTATCGCGGCCAACCCAACCCGACCGTTTTATAATCGCACAGGATTGCCTCACAGTTTAGTGGCACATCGAGTTGCCGCTACATTATTCTATCTAGTTGCTCGATGACTGAGCGCGTGCTAATCAGTTCCATAGCAGCGTGCTTTTTTATGTGTTTACCCCAGCGCACATCGTCTACGGTTTTGCGATAGTATTTCTTTAGCGCTTCGGAGTAAAGATTGATACACTGGTCTAGGTAGCGATAAGGTCCACTGCGCTCGGCGTTGGTTGCCGCGTAAAGACCTATTACTGGCGTTTGTATTGCAGAGGCGATATGCACGATTGCCGAATCGGGGGCAATAACCAAATGGCTGTGTGCGACGAGTGCTGCTAGTTGTCGGAGATTGGTTTTCCCTATCAAGCTGACACACGGTGTGTGTAGATGTTTTAGTATTTGTTGTTCGTATATTTGTTCGCCACGACTATTGCCTCCCACCAACACGACATGCATATCGTATTTTTGCATAGCAATTTGTGCGACCTCTGCATAATTTTGCGGTAGCCAGTTCTTAAAATGATGGCTGGAACACGGACTAATCAAAAGAGTTCTTTTGTCTTTAGGTAGATGGCGTTGCGCAAACTGCGCATCTTCCGATGCATAATATGTGGGGATAGCATTTATATGTTCTTTCAACCCCACCTCTTTAGCAAAAGCATAATAAATGTCCAATACATGTATGCGTTCAGGCATCTCTATGTGCCGATTAATAAATAAGCGATGGAACTCACGAGAAAACAGGCGCGGATATCCTATGCGCAGCGGTGCTTTCACCAGTAGGCTCAGCAATCCCGCACGCAGCGAATATTGCATTAAAAGCAACGCGTCGAATTTTCTGTGTCGCAATAGGCGGGCTATGCGTCTATATGAATGAACCACTTGGTCTTTATCAAAGATTATGAAATCTATATCTTTGTTGTGAGCTAACAGTTGGTATTCTGTTTTTCCTATAATCCAAGTGATGTCTAGATGCGGTTGCGACAGTTTGAGTTCGTTGACGGCGACGAAGGCTTGTGCGACATCTCCTATCGCGGATAATCGCAAGATGCAAATCCTTTTGAGGGATTGTTTCAGAAGTTGCGCCATCGATTAAAAATAAGCGTAAGCTGATGTTTCAATTTGCTAAACGCTAACTTATCTCTTTCCTTGAGTTCTCTTTTACGATAGCGCATAAAACTATGGACATTTGATGTATATTTTGGCATTATACGCACTTGCATATATCCATTTGTCATTAAACCACTTTATATAATTGTTTAGAAAATTCATATGAAATATAGTATACAGTTTATCTGCCTATTTATATTGTGCTCTTCGGTGGTTGCTGGCGACGTTGAACAAGGCCGTCTCAAGGCGCAAGCTTGTTTGGGTTGTCACGGTATTCCTAGTTATACCAATGTTTATCCAAGTTACCGTGTACCTAAACTATCTGGTCAACACGCTGACTATATCGTCGCAGCATTAAAGGCTTATCAATCCGGCGAGCGTAGTCATCCAACTATGCGTGCCAACGCGTCCACCTTAAATGCAACTGATATGCAGGATATAGCGGCTTATCTCGCCGGCGATCAAAAGGTAGTATCGACAGCACCGACAGTGCAGGCTAGCGGCGAATTACAATCTAAACTTGCGATTTGCGCAGGTTGTCATAGCATGGACGGTAATAGCCAATTACCTCAAAATCCACGATTGGCGGGACAATACAGAGACTATCTATACCAGTCTTTGCTTGATTATAAAGAAGGTCGACGCAATAATGCGATAATGCTAGGAATAATTGCCACGCTTAATGAAACGGATATGAAATTGTTGTCGGAGTATTTCTCTAAGCAACAAGGCTTGTCGGCTTATCACATAGACCGCAGAGCGGTAAAAGCCGAATAGCTTATCGGCTTTGGGCTTCTTCAGGTGTTAGGGCGGCTATGCTCAATGCATGTAGCCGACCGTTTTGTATATGTTCCTGCACGGTCGTGTAAACTGCTTGATGGCGCTGTACTTGAGTCAAATTATTAAAAGTTGTACTAATCACTTCGGCGTGGTATTTGCTGTCGCCGCCGGTGACGCGTACTTGTGCATCGGCTATGCCGGTTAAGATTAGCTTTTTAATTTCTTCAGTTTCCATTGCTATTTAGTATTATATACTAGGAGATTCATTTGACCACAATGTTAGGAGTAGTGCAATGATATTCAGACAACTTTTTGAGCCGCAATCCAGTACTTATACTTATCTGCTTGCGTGTCGAGAGACCGCAACTGTGGCACTCATAGACCCAGTGATCGAAACTTTTGAACGCGATTTAGAAGTGATTAGAGAGCTAGGCTTGAATTTGAATTATGCGATAGAGACGCACATACACGCAGACCATATCACCGGTGGGTTAAAGCTTAAATCGTTGACCAACTGCAAATTGGCTGGTGCTGAAGTCGACCAGCTGCCGTGCCGCGACATTGGTGTGCAAGAAGGCACGGCATTGAAAGTCGGTAATATAGTGCTACATCCGTTGTTCACCCCCGGCCATACTGACACGCATTATGCCTATTTGATAGACAATGGTACGCATAAAATGGTGTTCAGCGGCGATGCACTTTTGATAGAAGGTTGCGGGCGTACCGATTTTCAATCGGGTGATTCGGGAACGCTGTACGACAGTATCCATGATAAGTTCTTCAGCTTATCAGACGATACTTTAGTCTATCCGGCACACGATTATGAGAATCGCCGCCTCAGTACCGTCGGCCAAGAGAAACTGCGCAACCCGCGCCTTAAAACCGGAACCACCCGCGAGCAGTTTGTCGCATTGATGGATTCTTTAGAGTTTCCGAAGCCCAAAAAAATGGATTATGCGGTGCCCGGCAATGAGATGTGTGGTCGTTGCCCCGATAACATGCCCGATGGCACTCGGTCTATATGCGATATGCACGACCAAGGCTAACAGTAGATTACCGCAGTGGATGCAATATACGATACGCATCTGGAATCGGTACCGTTGCTATGCAAAGGCAAAGTTAGAGATATTTATGATTTAGACGACCGACATCTGTTGATGATTGCCAGCGACCGGCTGTCGGCTTTTGATGTTGTGTTTCCTACACCAATACCCGATAAAGGTCGGGTATTGTCTGCGCTGAGTAAGTTCTGGTTTGCTAATAGTGCTACGATTATGCCTAATCATATAATCGCTGTTGCGGTTGACGAGAAAGTGCCTGAGTTGCGCCATCATCCACAACTGGCTATACGGAGTATGGTTGTTCAAAAAGCACAGCCGCTACCCGTAGAAGCGATCGTGCGCGGCTATATATATGGTTCTGCGTGGAACGAATACTTAAAGCACGGAAAACTATGCGGTATCACTTTGCCATCAAAATTAAAGCTCTGTGAGCGTCTGCCCGAAGCCGTCTTCACACCGACCACTAAAGCAGAAATAGGTGCGCACGATGAACTCATCACTTTTGAGCAAATGGTTGATATGTTAGGTGTGGAAATAGCCTGTGAGGTACGTGACAAGGCACTCGCACTTTATAAGTTTTGTAGCGACTATGCTTATGCACGCGGCATTATCGTCGCTGATACTAAGTTTGAATTCGCTACCGACGCTGACGGAAATCTATTATTGATAGACGAAATGTTAACGCCCGACTCTTCGCGGTTTTGGGATCTGCAAAGCTATCAACCCGGCAGCGAACCGCTTAGTTTTGATAAACAATATATCCGCAACTATTTAATACAAGTAGGTTGGGATACTGCCACACCGCCTCCCGAACTGCCCACTGATGTTATTGCTAAAACTACCGAAAAATACCAACGAATTGAAAGTCTATTGGTCTGAAGGCAATTCTATGTGTAGTTATTTTTTAGAGTGACGGTATGGGCGCAGGGGTATTTATTACTGGCACCGACACCGGCGTAGGTAAAACGATAATAGCTTGTCGCTTGATTGAGTCCTTGGAAGCCAGTGGTGTAGAAGTTGCAGTGCGCAAGCCGGTCGAAAGCGGTTGTGTTGCAGGCAAGGATGGGTTAATCGCTGCAGACGCTGATAGTTTGGCGGCAGCATCTGCATCGCCATCCAATAGTTCGTTGCAAGTTTGTTGCTATCGTTATAAAGCGGCGACTTCGCCAGCACGCGCAGCGCTGTTGGCAGGGGAGACCCTTTATATAGAGCAACTCGTTGCGTGTAGTCGTAGCGATGCGCAATTAACGATGGTTGAAGGTGCCGGCGGTTTGCTTTCTCCTATCGCTACCGACGGGCTTAATATAGATCTGATAGAAGCATTAGGATTTTCAGTGATCGTCGTATCGTCCGATCAATTGGGTAGCATCAATCATGCATTGTTGACTTTAGAAGCACTTGCTGCCCGCCGTCTAAAAGTTATTGCGGTGGTACTCAATCGTCTGAATCAACAGACTTATGGCTGCGACCTTGATAATTATCGCGAGTTAAATGCACTGGTGGAGGTGCCTATAGTGCAAGTATATAAGGATAATATAGCCTCCTCGGCATTGTCCGAGTTAACTACATTGATAACCAACACCATCCTCGTAGATTGATGCGTGGATATGAAGCGCAAATAAACCGAATAGATCATGGCGTACTAAAGCTACAATTGTGCGATGGTGGTGTTGTACTGAACTATCAGACGGTTCTATCCTTATGGAAGGATAGCGAAGTATTTAGATCTTTTTATATCAGATCGTTAGCGAGCATAGACTATATTGCCTACCGTTGGGAGACACCACCGTTGACTACAGAAACTTTATATCAACCCTTTGAATGTGTACTCGTAGATAGCCCAGAGTTAGCGATAACTGCCGACGCTAGCGCATTCTCTGATTATTTTGACAACGCGCACTCGCAGGAGAGTATCGTCACATTTTCCAATTTAGGCGGTGATGCTTGGATGGTGGTACCGTGCCCTAAGGCTACCATCAGCACCTACAGCCACCTAGCGGTATTTACCAGACACGCTCCCGATTATCAGCAGCACGCTCTATGGCAGCAGGTAGCTAAGTTGGTCGGGCTCCATATCAGCAGTGCGCCGCTTTGGCTCAATACTGCCGGTGGTGGCGTAGCGTGGCTCCATGTCAGATTGGACAGCAGACCTAAATACTATTGTTATAGCCCTTATAAGACAATGCATCCTTTACGCTAGGAGCAAATCCATAGATTAAATAGATTAAATAACCTTGGCGAGTAGTTCAGTTTGAAAGTTTAACAGTATATGTTTTGATTACTCTCCCCAAATTTCCAGTGTGTTAGGGTGTGAGTAGTTTCTCAGCACATTTGTTTACTGTTACTGTCCGTAGCGCACTGCTTGTTCGCAATTCTCAGTGATTGGTTTGCCTTCTATATATTGGGTGTAACAGATACCTGAGCGTGTTGTGCGCTCAGGTTTGTATGTGTTTTTTAATGGATGGCAGGCGGCGGTTAGGGCTATGATGAGTAGTATAGAGACGGCTTTTATTTTCATCACGGTTTGAAGCAATAGCGGTGTTGAAGGTTAAAAATCCGATTATAGCATGGGGAATAATAATTGATATTATCGCTGCGGGATGTGTCCGAAGTACAGTTCGTTCTATATTTCATAGCGTTGCGTTCATCCGTTTAGGCGGTATTTATTGGTGACAGAGTGAGTGCTTGAGTCGTTGGTAGCGCAAACCTTGTCGTTATTACTATGACATTTCATAGTAGGAGGCGATAGGGAGATTGTTGGGTGTGGCGGTGCGAGCTTATGGTTGCATCGTATAAAAAAATTGGAGATACAGACGGATGCTGTTATTATATGTGAGGTTATTAGCTTTTAGGTTGGTCGACTGAGTCGCATATTGATTTGTAGACTTTTCTCGTCTTTGCAGTATGTATGCCTGCCAGAGCTATGGACTTCAGGGGATATGAAAATTTTTACAACCCTAACATTAGGCAGATTTTATGAAGCTGTTTATCAAGCTAGATACTTTATACTAAAACGGATTTTGAACGGAGGAAAAGAGTGAAAAGAGAAAAGATGATAGCCGATATACAAAACGATTGGGATAACAACCCGCGCTGGAAGAATGTCACGCGCACATACAGTGCTGAAGATGTAGTGCGTTTAAGCGGTTCGGTGCATAGGGCTTATGCCTATGCGCGCTTGGGTTCCGAAAAGTTGTGGAAGCTATTGCACGATGAGCCGTATATTAATTGTTTGGGCGCATTAACCGGCGGACAGGCAGTGCAGCAGGTCAAAGCCGGCGTAAAGGCGATTTATCTCTCTGGATGGCAGGTTGCAGCGGATGCCAATTTAGCGTGTGCGATGTATCCTGACCAATCGCTTTATCCGGCTAACTCAGTGCCGGCGGTGGTTGCGCGTATCAACAATGCGTTTCAGCGTGCTGATCAAATACAATGGCAGAAGGAAAAGGGTGATGTAGACTTTTTTGCACCGATTGTTGCTGATGCCGAAGCGGGTTTTGGTGGCGTGCTCAATGCCTTTGAATTGATGCGGGCGATGATAGAGGCCGGGGCATCGGGTGTGCATTTTGAGGATCAGCTGGCTTCCGCAAAGAAATGCGGTCACATGGGTGGCAAGGTGTTGGTGCCGACGAGTGAAGCGGTGCAAAAGTTAATCGCTGCTAGGCTAGCATCCGATGTGTGCGGTGTTTCTACATTGTTGTTGGCGCGTACTGATGCCAATGCGGCTAATCTTTTGACATCGGATGTGGATCCTTATGATCAGCCTTTTATCACCGGAGAGCGCACTGTTGAGGGCTTTTATCAAACTAGGGCAGGATTAGATCAAGCGATAGCAAGAGGGCTTGCTTACGCACCGTATGCTGATTTACTGTGGTGCGAAACTGCGGTGCCGGATTTGGACGAAGCACAGAAGTTTGCCGATGCGATTCACGATCAATTTCCTGAGCAGATGCTCGCTTATAATTGTTCACCGTCGTTTAACTGGCGTAAGAATTTGGACGAAGCGAAGATTGCCAAGTTCCAACGGGAGCTTGGCGCGATGGGTTATAAGTATCAATTCATCACGCTTGCCGGTATACACAATATGTGGTACCACATGTTTGATTTAGCCGATAACTATGTCAAGAACGGGATGACCGCTTATGTTGATATGGTGCAACAGAAAGAGTTTGCGGCACTCGACCGCGGCTATACTTTCTCTAGTCACCAAGCTGAGGTAGGCACGGGTTATTTTGACGATGTGACCACCGTTATACAAGGCGGTGCCTCTTCAGTTACTGCACTCACTGGTTCCACCGAAGAAGAGCAGTTTTAGTCCAGCGCATAATTGCGAGAGGACATCTGAAGTTATGGCACCAAGCAATTTAATCAAGGTTCCAAAGCAGGGCGAGGCGATAAAAGTATCTGCCAACGGTGATGTGATGGTGCCCGATTGCCCGATTATCCCTTTTATAGAAGGGGATGGTATAGGTGTTGATGTAACCCCAGTGATGTGTAAAGTGGTAAATACTGCAGTGCAGTGTGCTTATGACGGCAAGCGTCATATCGAATGGATGGAAGTTTATGCCGGTGAAAAGGCCGTTGAACTTTACGGGCAAGACCAGTGGTTGCCGCAACAGACTTACGAGGCTATAGACCAATATAATATTGCTATCAAGGGACCTTTGACGACGCCGGTGGGGGGTGGTATACGTTCTTTGAATGTCGCAATTCGTCAACAAATGGATCTATTTGCGTGTGTCAGACCAATCCGTTATTTTCCTGGTACGCCTACGCCACTGAAAGACTCCGAGACCACTGATATGGTTGTGTTTCGTGAGAATACCGAAGATATTTATGCCGGCATAGAATGGTCGGCCGACACGCCGGAAGTCCAAAAAGTTTTAGATTTTCTCGCCGACGAGATGGGAGTGACGGAAATACGTTTTCCCAACCATTGTGGTTTAGGCGTCAAACCAGTTTCTAAAGAAGGTTCGCAGCGATTGATTAGAAAGGCGATACGCTATGCAATAGAAAATCGTCGTTCGTCGGTGTCGTTGGTGCACAAAGGCAATATTATGAAATATACCGAAGGTGCATTTCGCAACTGGGGTTATGAGCTTGCAGCTGCCGAGTTTGGTGCACAACCGATAGGCGATGGTCCGTGGTGCACGATAGAAAACCCTAAGTATCCGAGTGAGACCATTGTTATCAAAGACATCATTGCCGATAATTTTCTACAGCAAATACTTTTGAAGCCGAACGAGTATGATGTGATAGCCACTCTCAACTTGAATGGCGATTATATATCCGATGCTTTGGCAGCACAGGTGGGGGGCATTGGGATTGCGCCTGGGGCTAATATGTCCGATAAGGTTGCGGTGTTTGAAGCCACTCACGGCAGCGCACCTAAATACGCCGGCAAGAATCGTGTTAACCCGGGTTCTATTATTCTTTCCGCTGAGATGATGTTACGACATATAGGATGGCACGAGGCTGCCGATTTGGTCATCCATGGTGTGGCAGAGGCTATTGCCAATAAGACTGTGACCTATGATTTGGCGAGAGTGCGCGGCGGTATTACTGCTGGCGGCCCTAAGTTGGGCGATGTTGGTGCTGAGTTACAGCGGTTGATGCCGGGAGCTAAACTGGTTACCACTTCGGGTTTCGGTGATGCCATCGTTGGACATATTGAGCTAGAGACCAGCGACTAAAAGCGTGCTTACGGCAAATAATACGCCGTGTGCTATTAGTTTAGCGAGTTCGGAGGGTTTAGTGGGGTTGGTATTACCTCTTGATTGAAATTTAGCTTTTCAATGTCGCGCGCAACGACGAGTTCGCCTACTGTGATTCCTTGCTCTACGACTATCTCATCGCTTAGCCGCATGCCCAGCAATACTTCTCTATTTTCTAAGATATTGTTATCGCTGACGACGAATAAAAAAGGTTGTCCATCTATATACTGCACTGCAGTCACCGGAATACTAATGGCTCTTTCATGACGCTTGCCTTTAAGTGTTGCTTGCGCAGTGGCTCCAGCTTGCAGATCGTTGCCTGACAACCTAATTTTCACTTTGTGGGTGTTGGTTTCGTAGTCGGGGTCTTCTTGTAGAGCAACGAGCGTGCCTTGGTAGTTTTTGTTGCCTATTGTCACTGGCACCGTGCTATTCAATTCTAGTGTGCTGACTTCGGAGTTGCTCACATTTAATATCAAGTCGTAGAGCGATAGGTCAACTAGGGTTGCCACCTTTTTAGATCTGCTGACATAGTCTCCTATTTCAACCATAATTTCGTTGACCGTGCCGCTAAAAGGCGCACTCAAGCTGGTGCGTTGTAAGTCGCGCTGTGCATTATTGAGTAAGCTGTTGTTTAACACCAAGTCTATTTCCGCTTTTCTGATAGAGTACTCTAGTCTGACTTGTTCAGAGCGAAAGTTAACCAGCTGCTTCTTTTCCGACTCCACCACCGACGGCGAGACATGTTGTTTGGATGATAAGCTCTCGACACGAGCCACTTCGCGTCGTTGCAAGGCAACATTTTCCATCGTCAGTTTCAGTAGTTCTTTGTCGTATTTCAGTTGTGCGGAGACATTGTCGCGCCGAGCTTGCGCCTGTATGTAGGCATCGTAATAATCGTCTTTGTCTATTGCTAGCAACACTTGCCCTTGCCGCACATAAGTTCCGGGTTCGACATAGCGAGCGATGATTTGCCCTTCCACTTCAAACTCCAGATCGCTGGTCTTGATAGGTTGCAATCGTCCGGTCAATGTATAGTTGGGTATGATGCTACGCTCTTCAGCAACGACGGTTTCAACACTGGTTAAAGTTTTATCCTCTTTTGAAGCGATAGCTTGAGGGCGAGTTTGCATTAATATGGTGGCGAGGAGTGCGGTTATGCACAATGCTGCCAGTATCATAAATTTTTGAGTCTTTTTCATTTTGCCGTTACCATATATCACTTAAATATATTTATTATCTAATAATTTTAAGAAAATTTCTAAATATTGTTTGCTGTGTTAAGGGAGCTTATTATTTGCCATGTGTCCAACATATTTACCGTGTATAGCCGAGGATGTCGGAGTATTGACATCTTCTACCGAATGCCTTGGCCTATTTAATTATGTTTAGATATGGTTATTTGAGCATTGCGGCATCGAATTTGTTGCTACTGAGTTCGGTATTATTTGCCGAAGCTGAGCAATGTGTGCCGGTGGGTATGCCATCCGCTGCTACCGCTGAGCAACTTCGCCTCTCGGCAGACCGAATAGAAATCAATCCTAATCAAACATCAGTTTTGCAAGGACGGGTACAATTACAGAAAGATAACAATCGGATACTCGCCGATAGGGTTGCAGTTGATGCCGATAACGATAAACTCGTTGCGCGCGGTAATGTGCGTTATACGAGTTGCAATATCCAAACACCGCCCTGGTTTATCTCTGCCGATGAGCTGACTTTGGATAGAGATAAACAGACCGGCGTTATCAAAAGAGCATGGTTGCACTTGGGTGAGGTTCCGTTTTTGTATTTGCCGCGCTACCGTTTGAGCCTATCTGAGAACCGGCGTAAAAGTGGTTTGTTGCCGCCGCGCTTGAGTTATAACAGCAATGCCGGCGTTGAAGCCGGGAGTCCTTGGTATTTTAATATAGCGCCGAATAAAGATATGACGATTACGCCCAAAGTCTATAGTCAGCGCGGTGCAGGAGTTGATGTAGATGCGCGCTATTTATATGCTCGTGAGTACGGTAGATTAGGTTTTTCATGGCTAGATGATACTGATTACGACGACCATCGCTACTTCTATTTTTTTGAGCATCGCGCTAGGGGTGATGATATATTTCGTTTAGATGTTAAAGTGCAAAGGGTCTCCGATACTGATTATATAGAAGATCTAGCTAGCAATATAACTTTGTTGAATCAATCGTATTTGCGTAGTTATGTGGAGAGCGATTTGTTTTGGCGAGGTTGGCACTTTAATTTTCAAAGCGAGTCTTTACAAAGAGCCGACGCTGATGCGAATTGGTTGCAAGAACCTTACCAATATCAGCTCAGACCGGGATTGAAAGCGACGCGGATATTCGACGATGGTCCCTTGGGTATGAATTTCGTGTTTCAATCTCAAGCGGCACAATTCGTGCATAAATATAGTTATATACAAGATAGCGATGGCAACCGTGATTATATTCCAGTTGGCAATCGTTTTCATAATAGTCTCAGAATGGATTGGCAATATCGCCGACCTTGGTTTTTTTTCACATCCGCAGCAACCATCAACCACACGCACTATAAGCTCTATCGGCAAGACAACATCAATCGCACGCAACCGGTCTATAGCCTACATTCGGGCTTGATATTTGAAAAAACACCTGGCGAAGGCGACCGATTCAAGCACACCCTAGAGCCTACTTTGTTTTACTTGAATGTGCCACGACGGCAGCAGGACGATATACCGTTATTTGATACGACTGCAAACGAGTTTAATTTTGCCAGTTTGTTTTCTGAGAACCGTTTTAACGGCATTGATAGAATTGGTGATGCCGACCAGCTGACAGTGGCTTTGAACAGTCGTTTATTACATCGTAGCAGTGGTAAAGAGGCGTTACGCGCAAGCATCGGCCGTATTTATTATTTGAGGGAGCAGCGGGTACGTTTGAATGAGCGGCGCGATGAAAATCGGCCGCAATCTCCGTTAATCGGAGAACTTGGGTTGGATCTGAATAATAAAGTAAAGTTTCTATCATCGTGGGTTTGGGACTCTAAGCAGGATCAAACCTTAAAATTTACTACTAGGCTGTCGCTTAAAGGCAGTGGTAATCGTCGGGTAAATCTATACTATCGCTCGCAAGCTGATGCCTTCGGTGACCAGCTACCCGACGAGTTCGATTCCAACCGCGGCTATGAACAAGCTGGTGTCAATCTAGGTATGCCGTTGAATGATAACTGGACGATGTTGGCCGGCTTGCTACATGATTTTGATGCCGACAATAGTTTATCAACTTTCTTGGGTGTTCGTTATAGAAGCTGTTGCTGGTCGGTTGGTTTTAATGTGCAGCGTCGTTTGGTAGATGTAGACAACGAGAGCGGTCGTTTGATAGATGGTGATTTAGATTATGAAACTCATATAGGTTTTGAGTTCAATCTCGAGGGCTTGAGTGATTTGGGCAATAATCTAGACGAGACTTTGGGCAATCAAATATTCGGCTATTGGTGGGAATAGTCTAGTTATATATCTAAAGGGCTTTAGGGGTTAAAGCCGTAGGAGCGACCTGATATGGCTGCCCCTACGGCCGCGTAGGGACGCGTTTAGCAGAAACTAATATGCCGTATACTGCAACAAGCGCAGTCGGCATGCGTTATGCTAGATACATCGATACGCGAAGGGTAGAGGGTTGCCCGACACGGTTGGCTAGTGTGTGGGTATGCCTCTGTGATTCGGTAGAACATTTCTATACCGGAACTTTTTAGTATTTTTATTTACTAAAAGCTACTGGATACCGAAAAGACGACCGCATCGCAAACTGAATTATCTGCACAGTCATCAGAATCGATGGAATCGTTCCACGACAGATCAAATGTCAGTATATCAAAGGTTTTAGATGCGCCAATTGCGTAATGAGAGTAATCATAGCCGGGCGTTGATTTATCGCCGTCTACATCCAGATAACCGACATTAACATAGGGGTCTATCATGCCCATTAGGCTCATGCCGAATCCACCGTGAATGTAATATGAGTCACCATCTTCGCCGTAATAGTCGGTTGAATAGGCAAGACCTATATTTGCCGACGGGGAGTATTCGTGATCCCATTCATAGCTTAAGCCACCGTAAAACTCTAAAAAGTCGTAGTCGCCTTCGACATCCTCATTTTGGTCAGGATAAATATAGTACAAAGCACCGATATCCCAGCCGATGCCATTGTTAAACTCACCACTGATGCCACCGTACACATCAATTTCAAGTGATGGAGTATCGGAGGTTTCGCCATTGAATTCCAGACTTGATGCCCAGATACCTAGGTAAAAGCCCGATTCGTGCGCATAATCAAAACCGCCTTGTAGTGCTGGATCCTCATTGGTTTGAGTAACGCCGCGATACAAGTACTCCGATGTGAGCGTCACATTGGCACTCAAACTATGCGCTGAATGTTCCTCCGCAATAGCGAAGGAAGAGTAGATAAAAGCTAGGAATAATAAGCTTCCGAAGAAGGGCTTATTAACCCTGCTTAATGTATATAATAATTTCATTTTAATATCCTCAATATAGTTGAATTATAATAATAAAATAAATTATTCTAATTTAGATCTTTGTAAAATTCAATAAAAATCTGTATTTTTGGTCAAATCAAAGTATTAATACCATCTATCGGTTAATTCCGACCGTTTGTCGGAAAAGCTACATCGCCAACCTAAAAACCGATTAACTTATATGTTGTTATCAACAATATTGTTGCTAAAAATCACTCAACCTATAAGGAGAAATATCTCATGACAAAAAAAACGCCCAAAAAAACTATGGGGTTAAAATTAACCCAAGAAATTACATTTAAGATGTTCTTCTCAACGAACAAGCAGGTCTTGATGTCATTGCTTAAGCGCTTTCTGCCTATCCCCGATGACATCTCCGATATCATCATTCTAAACCCTGAAACTGGCAGTCAAGATAACCAAACATCTTCATCCAAGCCGACTGATGCTCTGGACTGCGAACCACAAGCAATGCTGCCTGATAAATCGGATGAAAAGGAGGCCGTATTGGATTTACGAGTCATGCTCAGTAGTGGTGAGAATATCAATGTTCAGATGCAAGTGGCCTCCGGCAAATACCTGAAGGAAAGGATCTTATGTCACTGGTCTAGACTCTATATGCAGGGCTTTAAGAAAGGGAAGGATCGCGACCCAGTCACACCGACCTATTCTTTGACATTCACGACCGACTCGATGTTCGGAAAAGAATTTAAAGGTAGTATTAATTCTTTTTCTCTACGCTTGGAAAAGCACCCTCATCTTCCACCTATTAAAGGTCTTAAGATTGTGACCGCCGAGTTAAATAAACTGCCAAGCGATTATAGGCAATTGACTGATTTAAGAGAGAAATGGTGCTATTTTTTGAATCATTCCGAAGCGATAACGGAAGCGGAATACCATTATTTGTCAGAAGACGAGGAACTTAAGATGGCACTAGAACATTTGAATAGATTGTCGGAAGATGAGAGGTTAAAGCAAGAAGCCTTATCCCGTGAGCCATCGGAGATGTCATAGTATTTACACGAACGAGGACTGCGAGAGGAAAGCGAAGCTGAAGGTATAGCTAAAGGCAGAGCTGAAGGCAAAACAGAGGCGCGTCTTGCAATTGCTAAACAAATGCTGAAAAAAAACTTTCCTCTATCAACAATCTCCGAGCTAACTGGTTTGTCTGACGCTGATATTAACCGTCTAAAAGAGTAAAAAATGGTGCTATCTTTTGAGTCATTCCGAAGCGATGACGGAAGCGGCATACCATTATTTATCAAAAGACGAGGAACTTAAGATGGCACTAGAACACTTGAATAGACTGTCGGAAGATGAGAGGTTAGAGCAAGAAGCCTTATCCCGTGAGCTATCGGAGATGGCACAGTATTTACACGAACGAGGACTGCGAGAGGAAGGCGAAGCTGAAGGTATAGCTAAAGGCAAAACAGAGGCGCGTCTTGCAATGGCTAAACAAATGTTGAAAAAAGACTTTCCACTATCGACAATCTCTTAGATAACCGGTTTGTCTGATGCTGATATTAACCGTTCTAAAGGAACATCGCATTCTTATACAGTCGCAATCGCCTCAATGTTGCTCTATCACGCGCCCAATGTTTAAGTGGTAGTGGTGGCGAGTGTTAAGTTATGCAATGTTGCGTGTTCATCAGCAGAGCAAATGCAACTTGTCAACACTTATTGTCGGTTATGCGAATACGCAAAAAACTTCTTATCAAAGCGTAATTTCAGCACTACTATGTCAATAGGTGCTGCACGGCAGCGCGTTCCTCGCATAATTCTTTCTCAGTGGCTACCATCATTTTGCGCTCGTAGTCATTCAATGGTAAGTCTTGCACTATATGCCATTGTCCGTTATTCGTAGTGACCGGAAAGGAGTAGACAATGCCAGGTGTTATGCCGTAGCTACCGTCGGCGACGACTCCCATGCTAACCCAATCGCCGGCCGGCGTCCCTAGTAGCCAATCGTGTATATGATTAACTATTGCGTTTGCCGCAGAGCCAGCTGACGAAGCACCGCGCGCTTCTATTACTTTTGCACCACGTTGCTGTACTGCTGGAATAAACTCTTGGTGCATCCAATCTTCGTCTAATTCTATGCGTGTGTCGTCTATCTCGCAGTGTAGAGGATCGGGAAATTGGGTTGCCGAGTGATTGCCCCAGATAGTCATTTTTTTGATTTGTCCGACCGCTTTGTTGTGTTTTTTAGCAATCATCGTCAGTGCTCGGTTGTGATCCAAGCGCGTCATACAACTAAATTGTGTAGCAGCTAGATTAGGTGCATGATGTGATGCGATGAGTGCATTGGTATTCGCCGGGTTGCCTACGACCAGTACTTTGACATCTTTAGAGGCTACTGCATTTAATACTTGTCCTTGATGTTTGAAAATCTCACCGTTATCTTTTAATAAATCTTTACGCTCCATTCCTGCGCTTCTGGGTTTTGCGCCGACCAATATCGCAACATCAACATCGGCCATACCCTCTTCAATATTGCTAGTGCTAAGACAGTTGGTCAACAGAGGGAAAGCACAATCATCTAATTCCATTAACACACCGTCGAGCTGTTTTTCGGCTTGCTTCACTTCAATTAAGTTTAGCGCAATCGGTTGGGCGCCGAGCATTGCGCCGCTGGCAATTCTAAACGCAAGTGCGTAGCCAATGTTGCCGGCTGCACCAGTAATTGCAACTTTAATAGCTGTGTTGTTATCCATAGTTAAAATCCCCTAATCTTAGATTTCGTCAATAGCTGGTAGCAAACTATAGTTTGCACATTTACTATATAAGGAAATAATATTCTAGCACAAGTGAGAATGCTGTTTGCGCTGTTGCGTGCGGTGTAACCATTGTGAATAACTGCGATACTCTGCGGCAAATAGCGCATAAATTGGAGGCAGATAGTTGTAGTCGGACAAAGTGGTGTTTGACATCAGGGCGTGCCTGCGGCAGTAGTACGCCACAGACTGAGTATCGAGGTGGTTCAGGTGGTCTATTTTGCGCAGAATTCCATCAATGTAGGGCTACTGCTATAGTATGGCTGGGCATTAGGCTACTGTTTGCAGTTAAAAAATTTACTTAAAAACCCCTAGCTTTATAAAAATATGTTATACTTCTATGTTCTCCGAGTTCTGAATCATCCGCAATCCAATAAGATTGTGGAGGGGTACCCAAGTGGTCAACGGGGGCAGACTGTAAATCTGCTGGCTATGCCTTCGTAGGTTCAAATCCTACCCCCTCCAAGTTATAGCTAGCTAGTTTAGTGGGAGCGAAATTAGTAAATGAACAGTAGTGTGGGATCAATATTTATGAACGGCGGGCGTAGTTCAATGGTAGAACCTCAGCCTTCCAAGCTGATGATGGCGGTTCGATCCCGCTCGCCCGCTCTGGCCTTTTTGCGGCCCTTTTTTGCTCGCCCATATAGCTCAGTGGTAGAGCACTTCCTTGGTAAGGAAGGGGTCACCGGTTCAATCCCGGTTATGGGCTCCATCAACTTTTAATATAGGAAATATTATGTCTAAAGAAAAATTTGAAAGAACGAAGCCGCATGTAAATGTGGGGACTATAGGTCATGTAGATCACGGCAAGACGACCTTGACGGCGGCG